>JAHZHG010000176.1 GCA_019420425.1 Clostridiales bacterium | reverse complement strand
GGATTGTCTCATCGGAAAGGCCTCTGTCCTTCAGATAAGCCAGTCCCTGCTTTCCTCCCTCTGTGCGCAGCTGATAGTAGTAAAACTTCGCTGCCTGCTTCTGAATCGCCAGCAGGGAGGATTTCAGATCCTGCTGCCGTTTGGCCTCCGCGGAATACTCCTCCTCCGGCAGGGCCACTCCCGCACGTTCGGCAAGGGATTTCAGCGCCTCCGGGAAGGAATAGTTTTCATAGTCCATCAAAAAGGTAAGCACGTTTCCGCCCTTTCCGCATCCAAAGCAGTAATACATCTGCTTTCCGGGACTGACGGAGAAGGACGGTGATTTTTCATTATGAAACGGGCAGAGTCCAAAGTAGGAGCTGCCCTTTCTCTGCAATTTGACGTAGCCGGAAATCACATCCACAATATCATTCCGCTGACGGATTTCCTCTACCAGGTCGTCTGAATAATACATGCCGTTCTCCTAGTCTGATTCAAAGCTGCCATGACTTTGGAATGAACAGTTCAATAAACTTTGCCGTGGAATACTGATCTGTCATTCCCGCAATATAGTCACAGACTACCTTTTCTTCCTGCTGCCCCTTATTTTTGACCAGCTCCCGATACTCCTGGGGCAGGGCGTCGGGATTCTCCATATAGTAGCGGTAAAGGGACTGGATCATGTGAATCGCCTTCTCCTCCTCGCCCTTTGCCTTGGGATTGCGGTACACATGGGAAAACATAAATGCCCGCAGCTTTTTCATCTGTCCCTCGACTTCCTCGGACATGACGATATGGTCCTTATCCAGGCTGTTGGTGATCACGTTGTGGATCAGCGTGTTCAGCCTCTCCTTCGGCGACATTCCAAGGGCCTCCCGGATATCCAGGGGAATCTCCTCCTCCTCCAGGATGCCGGCCCGCTCTGCGTCGTCAATGTCATGATTGATATAGGCAATCTTATCGCAGTAGCGCACAATCTGGCCTTCCAGAGTGGACGGCTTTCCCGAGGTCCGATGGTTCAGAATCCCGTCGCGCACCTCCCAGGTCAGGTTCAGCCCCTTTCCCTTCTTTTCCAGAAGCTCTACAATGCGCACGCTCTGCACATAGTGGGCAAATCCGTAGGGACAGATTTCATTCAGGGCGCGCTCTCCGGCGTGTCCATAGGGCGTATGGCCCAGGTCATGCCCCAGGGCAATCGCATCTGCCAGATCGTCATTCAGCCGCAGCGCCTTGGCAATCGTGCGCGACATCTGTGCCACCTCAAGGGTATGAGTCAGCCTTGTCCGGTAATGGTCTCCGGCCGGGCTTAAAAACACCTGGGTTTTGTGCTTCAGGCGGCGGAAGGACTTGCTGTGCAGGATTCTGTCCCTGTCTCTCTGATAGACTGTCCGGATATCGCACTGCTCTTCCTCGATGTCCCGCCCCCTGCTGTTTATGCTAAGCGCTGCATACGGACTGAAAAACTCCTTTTCCCTCTGCTCCGCCATCTCTCTGATTGTCACTAACCATACCCCCTTTTCCTGCCATTATATTTAATAATATCACATTTTTTTTCACGCTACAAGCTGTGTGAACGTAAAATTCCAGACAATTTCCGCTCGGCAGCCGCCGCGTAAAACTTCACCGCAATCTCCCGCCCCAGTCCAACGCTTTTCTCTCATCTATTCGTTCATCCCTGATCTCCGTCATATTCCTCCTGGAATCTACTCCTGTAAAAACGCATGTGCCTCGACATAAATCATCATTTTATTCCGCAGAACCACATACAGCAGCAGCGCGGCAATATCCGCCGCAGCGAAATACATGCCATCCGCAGCGATTCCGGCGGCAAACGATTATCTGTCAATAAACGGGGCCTGTGCCTACCGCTCAATGACCAGCGCCCCCTGCCGGGCGGTCGTCCAGATCTGTGCGCCGCTTTCCTCCAGCCTTTCCAGCCGCTCTTCATGGGGATGGCCGTAGGAATTGTCTTTTCCGCAGGAAATCAATGCGGCCTGCGGGATAACCCGCGCAAGAATTTCCCGGCCCGTGCTGTTTTTCGAGCCGTGGTGGGCTACCTTCAGCAAATCCACCCGGGAGAGCAGCCCGGATTTCACCAGATTTTTTTCTCCCTCCCCTTCCAGGTCTCCGGTTAACAGAATATCCATCGTTTTATACCGTGCATGGAGCACCAGTGAAGTTTCATTGCCGTCGCTGTCGGCATCGCTTTCCGGATACAGGCAGGTCAGGCTCATCCGGTCTCCCCGTATTTCTCCTCCTTGTCCCATCTGCTTTACCGGGATATGTTTTTCTTCAGCGAGCTTTACCGCCTTTTTCAGATTATCACTGAGCTCATTTACCGCAGGCAGCACGAGGCAGCCGATGGTGATTCCCTTGCTGTTTTTTCCCGCAAGATTTATCTGATAATCCTCCAGAAACTCCAAAATGCCGCTGCAGTGATCCTGATCTCCATGGGTAACCATCACATAGTCCAGACGGTCGATCCCGTATGCCTTCAGCGCGGGGAAAAGAATCTGCCCGAACACCTCTCCTGCGGAGCTGCTGCCGCCGTCCACAAGCAC
This sequence comes from Clostridiales bacterium, assembly GCA_019420425.1. Classification (GTDB taxonomy): domain Bacteria; phylum Bacillota; class Clostridia; order Lachnospirales; family Lachnospiraceae; genus JAHZHG01. The sequence goes on along the minus strand of JAHZHG010000176.1, from coordinate 3,592 downwards.
CGACAGCCCTCCCTTTTCGGTCATGAACATCCCGTCTCCCTGCCCCACATCCAGAAATACAGCGGCAAAATCCGGCTGCACCGGGCAGAGGATGCGCAGGGCCAGGGCCATGCTGCCGAGGGACAGGATAAATCTCCCTGAGCTGCTTTTTTGCTTTTTTCCCTGTTGCAGCAGGCTCCAAAAGCCGATCCCTGCGGCAAGCACCAGATAATATAGATACACCTGTGCAAGGGAGGGCTTTCCGGTTATCTGCACCGCTCCCGGCAGCATGTATTCCAGGCGGCAGACCTGGCGGATATAGGTGAACAGATAGTGGCAGGGTGCGGCGATCAGCTGACCGGCAGCGGGAAGGATTCCGCCAACCAGGCAGCCGGTCAGGCCTGTGCCCAGAATAACCGCCACGGTCGGCGTAATCAGCAGATTGGCCAATATGCTGTACGGCGACCACTGGCTGTACTGATACAGCACAATGGGGAGGGTCAGGATCTGCACGGCAAGGGACGGCGCCACGGCTCTCCCGATCCGTTCTGCTGCGTTGCCGCGCCGCTTCTCCGGCTCTGCCGGAAGAAGGGCAAGGGCCTCCACCGCCAGAAATGACAGCCAGAAACCGGATTCCCAGAGCACAGCCGGCCGGCTAAGAAGCATACATATACCCGCTCCGCCAAGGCTGTTCTGCCGGTCATTTGTCCGGCCGAGTATCTGGCTGCCCAGGTAGAAAACAAACATCAGCAGCGCACGGACAGCCGCGCTGCCCATCCCGGTCAGGCTGGCATAGCCAAACGCCAGAACCCCCGACGCTGCCCCGGCTGCGGCAAAGGACAGGCCCGCAAAGCGAAGCAGCCGGTACAGCGCCATTGCAAAAAAGGAGAGATGAAGGCCCGACACGGAAAAAATGTGCGCCACTCCTCCGTTTCTGAACAGTTCAGCCTCTTCCTCATCCAGGCCGCGCTTTTCGCCCAGCCCGATGGCCAGAAAAAGGGCGGCATCTTCCTGAGACATGATCTGTTTTGCCGACCGGGCAAGGTAATCCCCCAGAGAGGCAATGGTTTCGGAAAATAAGCTTCTCCGCCCACCTTCCGCTGGGCTGACCCTGCCTTTTTTGACCGAAAACCAAATATTTTTTCCTGCATAATAGGCCGCCTGGTCAAACTGGCCCGGATTGCGTGCCCCGTCAAACAGCTGTAATATGCCGCTGACCTCCGCCCTTTCTCCCGGCCTTACCTGTATTTCTTCTTCCGTATAGACAATGAATTGAATGGATGCTTGGGAGGATTCCCCCTGAGTTGCTGTTGATTTGATGGATTGATGCTGAATAAAAATGTCTGCCTGACCGGCCCGTATCCGGGCGCTCCAGCCATAGGCGGTTTCCGTTTTCTCTTCCAGGATTCCCCGGGCCTGCACAGACTGTCCGTCTGCTTCCTCAGGGAAAGCAGGCAGACCGCCTGTTTTCCCCGTACCCGTCAGCCAATAGAGCAGCGCAGTCAGGACAAACAGCATAAGCAATGGCCGTTTTCCCAAATTATTCTCCTTCCAGAGCCGGATCAATGCCCACCGCAATTCCTTCGCCGCTTTTGATGCTGCCCGGTTCAGTGGAAGCCTCGCTTTCCTGCGTGGCCAGCATATCCGGGTTCCACGCATAAACCTGATCCAGCACAAGCTCATCCCGGAACATGGCATCTTCTTTTCCGTCGATTTTGAACAGTACCTTCGTCACCTGGCAGCTGTCGCAGACCGAATTGACAATCGCATAAATTGCGGTGTCTGCTTTCACACAGGAGCCGTCCGGCTTTGTATTGAACTCCTTGTCCAGGTCAATGATGCACAGCTTGTCCTGAATCTGAATATTCAGAATCCGCACAGAGCTGCCGGCCACCGCTTGCAGCTTGGTGTTTTTCGGTCCGGCAAGCAGCTGCTCAAGCACTACCCTTTCCGGTATAATATTGGTGGAATAGTAGACATTGCGTACTTCCTTAACCAGCTTTTCCCCGCTTTCATCCGGGAAATACAGATTCAGCGTAGAATACTGGTAGGCGTTGATTCCCTCTCCGCGGGAGTCGATAAACTCGCTTCCGTCCATGCTCGCCATCACGCTTCCGTCGTCGTTGACGTAAAGCTAGCCGTCCACCGTAAGCTGTACCCGGTTCACACCGGGAACCTGTACCAGTGTCTTTACCAGGGCGGCTTTAAACAGGGCGGCCTCCACGCCTTTGCATTCGTAAATCTGTTCGCCGAAATCCACGGCCAGCACGTCGCCGGTCAGCTTTACCCCGTTTATCTCATTTCCCGCAGGCATGGCGCTGATGCTGTTTTCTCCATCTGTCTCAAACGCCTCCAGGAGGCTGCTGATCAGCTTATCCGTATCCTCCGTCGCCTCCTGCTCCGGCACATAATTCACCTCGGCAATCCCGGTTCCGGCTTCGTTCAGCTGATATACCGTATACCCTTTTTTCTCTTCTTCCTTTTCTTTTTTTGTCCCGCATCCGGCCGCCGCTATGCAGATTACGGCCAGCAGCAGAACCAAACCTATGCCTCGCTTTTTCATGTTCTGCCTCCGTTATCCCGCATATTTCAGAGGAATACGTACGGTGAATGTCGTACCCTCTCCTTCCTTGCTGTATACCTTGATCGCCCCGTGATGCATAAGCACAGCGCTTCTGGTGATGGCAAGACCCAGTCCCGTCCCGCCGATCTCCCGGGAATGGGATTTGTCCACCCGGTAAAATCTCTCAAAAATGTGATCCTGGGACTCCTCGGGTATGCCGATGCCCGAATCCTCCACCTTTACATAAAAATATCTGGCGTCGGAATTCAGCGAAATATGTACCCAGCCCTTATCCTTGTTGTACTTAATCCCGTTTTCAATCAGATTCGTCAGGGCAAGGGTCAGCTTTGTCTCGTCAACCTCCGCAATCACCGGCTTGAAATTCTCCAGAACCAGCTCGATTTCCCGCTTGTCCGCAATGGGGCGCAGGCGCTTCAGGATCAGCTCGATCAGCTCCTGGATATTCTTCTCTTCGATCTTAATGTCATTGGACTTTTTGTCCATGTTCACGAGAGAAAGCAAATCCGTGATAATCTTGTTTTCCCGGTCGATCTCCTCGGCAATGTCGGTCATAAACTCCTTATACAGCTCCACCGGCACCTCTTCCTGGGAAATCAGTGAATCGGCCAGCACCTTCATCGAAGTGAGGGGCGTCTTCAGCTCATGGGACACGTTGGAGACGAACTCCTGACGGGAATCGTCCAGCTTTTTCATCCGGTCCAGCATCTTGTTGTATGCCTCGGACAGCAGCTGGGTTTCCGTATAGTCCGGAATGGAAATATCCTCGGTCAAAAAGCCGCTGCGCACTTCAGAGAGGGACTTGGTCACTTTTCCAAAGGGCTTGATCAAAATATGGGCAGCATAAAAAGCGGCTGCCAGAACCAGCACCGTCAGCACACACTGGAGGACAAACACGGTATCGCTCAGCTTTTTCCGGGCATCACTGATATCCGTGGTCGGCAGGCTGACGATCAGCACCCCTTTGATCTCCTTGGACAGGTTATCCTTGATGGGCACGGTCATCTCCAGATATTCGTTATTTTCGTTGTA
>JAHZHG010000175.1 GCA_019420425.1 Clostridiales bacterium | reverse complement strand
TAAAGACGAGGTTGGACTCTCCTGCCATGGAGAAGGCCTCCATAATAATCCCGGGCTTGGCGTTTGAATAGATGCGGGAGCTGCCGGTCAGCTGCTCCGGATCGTTGATGGAGCTCATGTCCAGGGTGGTCCACGGAAGCTTCAGGATGCGGGCGACGGCATAGGCAATCTGGGATTTTCCGGTGCCCGCGGGGCCGACCAGCAGAAGGCCGTATGCAGGGAGGGTGTGGGTGCGGTTGATTTGGATTACCGTTTCCATAATCCGCTGTTTCACCCGTTCCATACCGTAAAGCTCTTCATCCAGGATGCGGCGGGCCTCCTGGGGATCGATGGCTTCAAAATAATTATTTTTCCACCGAATGTTCATCATAATAGAGAGGGCGCGCTGGGCATGGCGTCTTTCCTCCGGGGTAACCTCATGGGAGCGGGCAACCGCAAGATTCCTCTGGGCCCAGAGGCGGATATTGTCGGGCAGAGTCCGGCCGGCACAGGTCATAAAATCCGTAATGCTCTGCAGGCTGGTAAGCTTCATGTCGTCGCCGGGCTCTTCTTCCTCTTCCTCCTGCGCCTCCTCGGGGGCATTGCTGGCCAGGAGCCGCTCAATCATATATTGAAGAAAGCCGTCCTCGGCAGAAAGCTTGGTTCCGCCGCCAAAGGCAATTTCGCGGATTTTGTAGACAGCGTAGCCGTCCGCCTGATTTTCACCGGACAGGCGCACATGAATGTGATTTATCCCAAGCCAGCGGAGGAGGCTGACAAACCGGGCGTCTATGCGCAGGATGTCGGCACTGACCGTTCCGTCCTCCTCGGCAAATTCAAAGGCGGTTCTCTGGCTGGGATTGGTAAAAACGCCGCAGGAATGGTGCTTCCAGCTGCGTGTTTGGTTGTCCAGGACGAGAATCGGCTTTTCGGGCGAGGCAGCAGGCTCGTTGGATCGGAAGACGGTATAGGTGCATTGAGCAGGATTTTTCGTATCGGGGGTGTCGCGAAAATCGAATACAGGCATGGTTCGTACTCCTTTGTAATTTATATTATGGATTCTCGGGCAATACTATAGCTGAAATGCTGCATGGAAAATTAATGTGAATACAACCACACTATATAAATTATCAACAAAAGAATTGTAGGATAAGGACAGATAATGTGATATAATCTGGTGGTTGCTACCCCTGGGCTGGTTATGGCAACTAGCCTATAGATGCCCAACTATCTAAAAAGGGAAGAAAGCCCCTAAGTGTAGCAGACTTAGGGGCTTTCATTTTGTGTCGCCTGGACACTTCTATCTTTTTGCCTGATGGCATTATAGCATATGCAGTTTGTGAATTCAAGATACGCAGAAATATTTTTCCTGTAATGCTTTTTATTCCTGGAGCTGTTTGCTGTGTGATGATAGGGGGAAGGTATGATGAAAGAGTGGAAATAGAATACAGCTCTTTCTCCACGGGCTTGTATGTTCCTGTCAAAAGAAATATAATAGAGCCATTATTTATGCGACGACAATAGCAAAGCCTGACGGCAGACAGAAAATAAAGGAGGACGAAAACAAATGAAACGAATATTTTTAGTCGAGGATGATAATGAAATTGCGAAGAACCTTTCTCTTTTGCTCCGCGCAGAGGGCTTCACCATTATCCACGCGTCCACCCAGAAGGAGGCGTCTGACCTGCTTATCGGGAATAAATTCGATCTGGCGCTGGTGGATATTTCTTTACCTGACGGAAACGGTTTTGCGGTCTGCACGGAAATCAAACAAATGCAGGATATTCCGGTGATTTTCCTGACCGCCTCCGGTGATGAGGCGAGCGTGGTTACCGGGCTGAATATGGGGGCGGATGATTATATTACCAAGCCCTTCCGTCCGCGGGAGCTGATCGCACGGCTTAAAAATGCCCTGCGGAAAAATGGGCGTTCCGCAGCTGTTTTCACGATCGGGGGGCTGCATGTGGACACAGCAAGCGGCATCGTGAAAAAAGACGGCAGTGAGATTTTTCTCTCCGCGTTGGAGTACCGCCTGCTGCTGGTATTCGTCAACAACCCGGGGAACATCATTACCCGTGACCGTCTGCTTGGCGAGCTGTGGGATGCGGCGGGGGAGTTTGTTACCAACAATACGCTGACCGTATACATCAAACGCCTGCGGGAGAAAATTGAGGAGGATCCGGCCAATCCGCAGATCATCCTGACCGTCCGGGGAACGGGCTATCGATTGGGGGATGGCTATGCTGCGGAATAAAGAGGTTCAGCGGTTTTCCGGTTTGTTTTTTCTGATGGCTGCCGCTGTGACAGCGCTGGGCTTTTCCATCCATGTACAGGCGGGAGTCTTAGCCGCCGTGTCGTCGGCCCTTTTTGGAGCGGTGTTTTTCGCATTCACCAAAGCACGCTACAAAACGATTGCAAAGATTTCCGAGGAGATTGATCTTGTGCTTCACAATGAGGATCATTTATATATCGATGAATCAGACGAGGGCGAGCTTTCCATTCTGCAAAGTGAGATTACCAAAATGACGCTGCGTATCCGGGAACAGAACAATGCGCTGAGGAAGGAAAAGGAGCATCTGGCCGATTCGCTGGCCGATATTGCCCATCAGCTCCGCACCCCGCTTACCTCGGTAACCCTGATCCTGTCGCTGTTGGAGAATAACCCGGAGGAAGGCGAGCGGAAGGATCTGCTGCGGGAGACCGAGGAGCTGCTCGTGCGGATGGACTGGCTGATTACGTCACTTTTAAAATTATCGCGCCTGGACGCCGGCGTTGTAGCGTTCCAGACAGAGCAGATCGAGGTAACATGCCTGGTCCGCACAGCGCTGCGCCCGCTGCTGATTCCCATGGAGCTGCATGACCTTACCTTGCAGACAGATATACCGGAGGGAATAACCATTTCCGGGGATTTAAGCTGGCTGTCGGAAGCGGTCCAGAATATCCTCAAAAACTGTATGGAGAGCGCAGGGGACGGCGGAAGGATAACGATTGCCTGTACCGACACGCTGTTGTTCACCGAGATTACCATTCGGGACAGCGGGCCGGGCTTTAAAAAAGAGGACCTGCCGTGTCTGTTTGACCGGTTCTATCGGGGCAAAAATTCAGGTGCGGCGGGATATGGGATTGGCCTGGCGCTTTGCAGGACAATCATCACACAGCAGGGAGGTACGATCACGGCAAAAAATCATCCCCAGGGCGGTGCAGTATTTGCCATCCGTTTCCCAAAGTGACGAATCTCTCACCGGAAAGTCACAAAGATGTAAGTGCGAAGGTCTATTATATGGGTAAATTCAGAACGGAATCTGAAAATCTAAGAAAAGGGGACTCACATAATGGAGTTTTTGAAAATGGATAGCTTATGCAAGGTTTACGGCAAGGGGGAAAACCAGGTTACTGCATTAGACCATGTCTCACTTACCATCGAAAAAGGAGAATTTACCGCAATCATCGGCTCCTCCGGCTCCGGAAAATCCACCTTGCTTCACATTATCGCCGGGGTGGATATGCCGACAAGCGGAAAGGTCTATCTGGGCGGACAGGATGTATATGCCCAAAGCAACCAAAAGCTTGCGGTTTTCCGCAGAAGGCAGGTCGGGCTGATTTACCAGTTCCACAACCTGATTCCCACGCTGAATGTGGTGGAAAACATTACCCTGCCTGTTCTGATGGACAAAAGGAAGGTTAACCAGGAGCGCCTGAACGATCTGCTGGAGCTGCTGGGCCTGCAGGAGAGAAGAAACCATCTGCCGAACCAGCTTTCCGGCGGCCAGCAGCAGCGTGTGGCCATCGGCCGTGCACTGATGAACGCCCCGGCAGTCATGCTCGCGGATGAGCCTACGGGCAGCCTGGACAGCAAAAACGGACAGGAGATCATCCGCCTGCTGAAAGCGAGCCACAAAAGATACCGCCAGACCCTGATTGTGGTTACGCATGATGAACAGATTGCCCTGCAGGCAGACCGCATTATCTGTATCTCGGACGGCAGGGTAACGCGGGATGAGAGGCAGGTGGCACGGATATGAATATTTTCAACAAGGTCGCGCTCCAGGGCCTGATCAAAAACCGTACACGGACAATCGTGACGATTATCGGCGTTGCGCTGTCTTCTGCCATGATTACGGGAATCGCTTCCTTTGCCGTTTCCCTGCAGAATTATATGATAAACAATGCAGTGGCAAGATACGGAGGCTGGCACGTGGAGTTTCCGGACGTGGACGCCTCCTTTGTGCAGGAACGGATCAACGATGATGAGGCGCAGGACACTGCGGCGTATGAAAATGTCGGCTACGCCATACTCGACGGAGGAACCAATCCCGACAAGCCGTATCTGTTCATTGCCGGCTTCAGCGAGGAAGACTTTGATACCCTGCCCATCAGCCTTGTATCCGGCAGGCTGCCGGAAAACAGCGGGGAGGCTGTCGTCCCGGCGCATGTGGCGTCAAACGGCGGCGTAAAAATTTCCGTGGGGGATACGCTTTCCCTTGCCGTGGGCAGCCGTATGGACGGGAACGAACGACTTAATCAGCACGACCCGTATATTTCCGGGGAGGAGCCGGGGACGGAGAAAGAAACCTTCGTGCCGGCAAAAGAGAAAACCTATACAGTTGTGGGCATCTGCCAAAGGCCTGTATTCGAAGAATACAGCGCACCCGGCTACACCCTCATCACGGCAGCGGATGCGGCAGAAACCGCGGACAGCTTCAGCGTATTTGTCACACTGAAAAATCCATACCGGGTTCGTTCCTATGCAGAAAGCAGGTCGGAAGGCTCCGTTGTTTTTCATGATGATGTGCTGCGCTTTATGGGCCTTTCGGGCAGTGATACGTTCAATACGTATCTGTATTCGGCCGTCGGCATCCTGGTTGCGCTGATTATGATTGGCTCGATCTTTTTGGTTTACAATTCGTTCACGATTTCCCTGAATGACCGGACACAGCAGTTCGGAATTCTCCTGTCAGTGGGGGCGACGGATAAGCAGCTGCGCAATTCGGTGTTGTTTGAAGGCATCTGCATCGGGATTGTGGGGATACCGCTGGGCGTGCTTATGGGAATCCCCAGTATCCGTCTGGTGCTTTCCCTGGTGGCCAGGAACTTTGGAAATATGATTTACAGCACAGTTCCGCTGACCCTGACGGTATCTGCTCCGGCAATTGCCGCCGCAGCGGTGATCAGCATGATTACCATTCTGATCTCTGCCTATATCCCGGCGAGAAAGGCGGCCAGGACTCCCGTAATGGAGTGCATCCGCCAGACAAACGAGATTAAGGTTGAACCCAGGGAGATGCGGATTTCCGCATTCGCAGAGCGCATTTACGGCCTGGAAGGAATACTGGCGTTAAAAAATTTTAAGCGGAACAAAAGGAGGTACCGCAGTATTGTGCTGTCCCTCACGCTGAGCGTAGTCCTGTTTGTATCTGCAAACGCTTTTGGAACCAGCCTGGAGCAGGAGACGGGGGAGGTGGATGTGGATACCGGCTATGATATTTGCTTTTATACAGAGGATATGGAGGAAAGTGAGCTGCTTCAGCTCTATGATCTTTTGAAAACCGCCGAAGGAGTCTACGAAAGCTCCTATCAGGCGATAGCGGCGTATACCTGTCCGGTGAGGGTGAAGGATTTTTCAGACAGCTACCGGGAGCACGCCGGCTATGCAGCGACGGGAAACGCCGTAGAGCTGTCCATGGATATTCAGTTTGTAGAGGACAGGGTATATCAGCAGCTGATGGAAAGCCTGGGCCTGCCTGCGGAGGAATACACCGGGCCGGCTGCAAAGCTGCCGGCCATTGCCCGGGAGACGACGGAGAACGGCCAGCTGGATATGTTCCCAGAAACATCTATGGAATTTACGATTATGCCCAAAACCGGCAGCGAGGCAACGCAGGCACAGGACATAACGGTAACCTTCCTGGATGAACTCCCAATCGGCGTGCTCCCGGGGCAGGATTCCGCGGAAAACCCGTATACCTTTAGGATAGTTGCCCCTTATGGGCAAAAAGAGTATCTGCAGCCCGCCGGAGCCCCTGCCAAGCTGGGGCTGACCTTCCGGTCAGTAAATCCCGCACAGTCAACAGCCGAAATGAAAACGATGCTTGAGGCCGCAGGCGTCACCGCCGGATATACCCTGTACAACGTTTATGAGGCATTTGAGCAGAGCCGCAATATGATGTTTATTGTAAACCTGTTTACCTCTGTTTTTGTGATTATGACTTCCCTGATTTCCGTGGCGAATGTGTTCA
>JAHZHG010000174.1:1212-6254 GCA_019420425.1 Clostridiales bacterium | reverse complement strand
CCGAGGCGTCTACAGAGATGGACACAGAAGAACCTTCGGAAGATACGGAATCCGCAGAGGGAAAAACACTGGTTGTCTATTATTCGGCAACGGGCAACACCGAAGAAGCTGCCAATTACATCGCTGCGGCAACTGGAGCGGATATGCTTGAACTGGTGCCGGTGGAATCGTATACAGATGAAGATTTGAATTATAACGATGACAACAGCCGTGTTGTGTATGAGCATGACAATCCGGATGCGAGAGATATAGAACTTGTGGAATCCACCGTTTCTGACTGGGAGTCCTACGACACGGTATTTATCGGCTATCCTATCTGGTGGGGAATTGCGGCATGGCCGGTAGACAGCTTTATTGAAGCCAATGATTTTACAGGAAAAACGGTAATCCCCTTCTGTACTTCCGCATCTTCCGGGTTGGGAGAAAGCGGCGAACTGCTGGCGGAAGCAGCGGGAACCGGAGAATGGCAGGAAGGGATGAGGTTCTCCTCAAGTGTTTCCGAAGAGGATGTCCAGACCTGGCTGGATGAATTGGGGCTGTAATCAGGAGACAGGAGATGCCTATGAAAAAAGTAGCCGTATGTTTATTGTTCGCTTTTTTAATACCTGCATTGTCGGCCTGTGGAAACAGTCAGCCACAAGCGATGCCGGAAACATCTTCCCAGGAGACGTCTGCGGGCGTTTCTGACAATAGCGATACTGTGCAGGATAACATGCCCGCATCCACCGTGTATTTTACCTCACACATTTCACCGGAGGGCCTGATGGCGGTGTATGAGGCACTGGGCTGGGAACCAACCGGCAATGTGGCTGTCAAACTGTCTACAGGAGAACCGCCTGCCAGCAACTATCTTGATCCGGAATTGATCAAAGACCTGGTGCAATCCGTAGACGCGACGATTGTGGAATGCAATACGGCCTATGGCGGTTCCCGTACAGAAACGGCTATGCACATGCAGGTGGCTGAGGATCATGGTTTTACAGCCATTGCCGATGTGGATATTCTGGATGCGGACGGATCGCTGGAAATTCCTGTGGAGGGCGGTACGCGGCTGGAAAGCAATCTGGTAGGTTCCCATTTTGAAAATTATGATTCCTACATTGTACTGTCGCATTTCAAAGGCCATGCGATGGCCGGATTTGGCGGTGCGATCAAGAATATTTCCATAGGTCTTGGTTCAAAAGAAGGAAAAAGCCTGATTCACACCTCCGGTCGCAGCAGCACAAGTCCCTGGGGCGGCGACCAGACCGGCTTTACCGAGTCTATGGCAGAAGCGGGCAAGTCCGTATCGGATTATCTGGGCAATGGCGAGCGGATCATTTATATCAACGTGCTGAATAACATTTCCATCGACTGTGACTGCGACGGCAATCCGGCAGAGCCGGATATACACGATATTGGGATTGTTGCTTCTGCCGATTCGGTTGCCATTGACCAGGCATGTATTGATCTGGCTTTTGCCGCCGAAGGCAGCGAGACACTCCAGGCCCGTGTGAATGACCGCGATGGTCTGCACACGCTGGAACACGCAGAAGAGATCGGGCTGGGCAGCCGATCCTATGAATTGGTAAACATTGATGATTGAAATTTTGCGTAGAGAATTCGTTTATATCAGCTATTATTTTATGGTGCAGCTGCGCCAGATCGCATTTTACTGGGCGCTGGGCATGGTGATCGGATCGTTGGTTTCCGTCTTTGCCAAGGATGCGATTCATAATTGCTTTGACCGACTGCGGGATAAAAAATGGGGCGTATGGGGCGTGATTCCTGCAAGCCTGTTAGGGATCGCCTCTCCCTTGTGTATGTATGGCACAATTCCCATCGCAGCTTCTTTTTCAAAGCATGGAATGCGGCATGACTGGCTGGCCGCCTTTATGATGAGCAGCGTCCTGTTGAATCCGCAGCTTATCTTTTACAGTACGGCGCTTGGCTCTGCCGCTGTGGCTGTGAGGCTGATCTCCTGCACGGTCTGCGGAATGGCGGCAGGCGCTTTGGTGCATTGCTTTTATGGGAAGAAACCGTTTTTTGATTTTACAGGGTTTGAACCGCGGGCAAGCCATGACACGGACCCCAACCTTATGCTGCGTTTCCTGAAAAATCTGGGGCGCAATATAAAGGCAACAGGGCTCTACTTCCTGATCGGTGTATGGTTATCCGCGTTGTTTCAGCGGTATGTACCGGCGGACGGATTTGCAGAGCTGTTTGGAAAAAGCAATGAAGGATTTGGCGTACTGATGGCGGCAACGATTGGCGTACCGCTGTATGCCTGCGGCGGCGGAACGATCCCGCTGCTGCAGCAATGGCTTGTTTCGGGAATGAGCATGGGAAGCGCAGCCGCTTTTATGGTCACTGGCCCGGCTACGAAGATCACCAATCTTGGCGCGCTGAAGATTGTTCTTGGAATCAGGCGGTTTGCTTTGTACATCGCCTTTGTAATGGCCTTTTCCTTTGTGGCCGGATTACTTACAAACCTTGTGGTTTGAGAAAGGAGCAGCATGAAAAAAAGAAAGAAATGGCCTTTTGCAACTGCCGCACGGGTTGTACTTCTTGGAATTGCTTTCTGGTATCTGTTTATGCCGCCCCGGATCACGGATGCCGGGAATGAGATCATTGCCGGAGAGGACGGAACGGATAATGACAGTGGAGCTGTGGCAGAGCCGGAGACTGCTGATGGACAGACAGCGCAAAGCACACTCGGTTATGTTAAGGAAGGCACAGAAGAATATCGGGGTTTTGTCATTGACAATGTGCTTCACTCGGTAAATGACGGCGACATTCATTACAATGTTTATATCCCGGAAAGCTATGACGGCCGCAGCCCTTATGCTTTGTATTTTACCCTGCCGGGTTATGAGGGACTTTATTTTCAGGGAGCTGCCGCAAATATTCAGTCTGAAGAATTTGGGTTTGAGGCGATGGCATACAACAGCGACACTTCAAAGGTATATGGCAGCGGCTATTCCGGCGGAGGAGAAACCATGTCCCTCGTGCTTGGCAAGCGCCCGGATTTGTTTACGGCGTATCTGCATGTCAGCTCTCAGTGGGATGGCGATCTGGAAGCGGTAGCAAAGCAGAGGCTGCCGGTGTATCTCGCCATCGGGCAGAACGATGAATATTACGGTTCTGCACCTACGCAGGAGGCTTATGACACGCTTCATGCGCTCTATGAGGAGCAGGGACTCTCCGAAGAAGAAATCGGGGGGCTGCTTGTTTTGGATATTAAGAGCCACGATTACTTTACGCAGCGCGGCATGAACAACGAGCACGGCGGCGGAGGCCTGTTTGCCTGTGACGAGAAAATCATGGGATGGCTGTTTTCGCATGGCTGCGTTATCGGCGGACATAGGAATGCAAAAAGTTATAATCCAAGGATATGAACGATGCCGCCCATGTGGTGGAGACGGAGCGGAGCTAAAAGAATGAGCTATTACCCGCAGGTTTAAACTGAAGAACTATGTGAGACTTCTTCAGGAGCGCTTTATCCGATAAAATAAACGTATCAAAACAAAAACAGATTTGGAGGACTTTACGATGGAATATGTAACACTCAATAACGGAATTAAAATGCCGGTTCTCGGTTGATGCCATTGACACAGGCTATCGCCTGATTGATACGGCGCAGTCTTACGGCAACGAAGAAGAGGCGGGCAGCGCAGTCAGAGAATGCGGCGTATCCCGTGAAAAGCTGTTTATCACGACCAAAGTGTGGATCAGCAACGGCGGCTATGAAAAGGCAAAGGCATCCCTGCTGACCTCTCTGCGCAAGCTCCAGACGGAGTACATTGATCTGGTGCTGATCCATCAGCCCTTTAACGACTATTACGGCACTTACCGTGCCATGGAAGATGCCTACAAGGAAGGGTGGATTCGGGCCATTGGCGTGTCCAACTTCTATCCGGACCGTCTGGTTGACCTTTGCCGGTTTGTGGAGGTTAAGCCTGCCGTCAACCAGGTAGAAACCCATGTATTCCAGCAGCAGAAAACAGCCCATGAATATATGACCAAATATGGCGTACAGCATGAGTCCTGGGGGCCTTTTGCGGAAGGGCGGAAAGATTTCTTTTCCAACCCGGTATTGGCTGAAATCGGTGAGAAGCATGGAAAGACAGCCGCGCAGGCCGCCCTTCGCTTCCTGATCCAAAGCGGCATTGTGGTCATTCCAAAATCAACGCACAAGGAGCGTATGCAGAGAATATCGATGTGTTTGATTTTGCGCTGGATGAGGCTGCCATTCAGGCATTGGATGAGGGGCAAAGCCTGTTCTTTTCCCACTATGACCCGGCCACAGTGGAAATGATGACCAGTCTGGTTCGATAAAAATGTAAAAAGCAGGCTGGAGGTGATCCGGTCCGAGCTGAAGGTGCAGAATTGGATGAGCATGGTCAATATCAATATCACGGGCGTGCTTAATTCCATGGCGGCTGTCCTGCCTGAATTCATCGTACAGAAAAGCGGGCATATCATCGTGACATCTTCCGGAGCAGGCACCAGATCCGTTCCCGGTAATGCGGTTTACTGCGGAACCAAGCACTTAATAGGAATGGGATGTATGGGATTTTCTCATGATTACGGGGATCAGGAAAGAGGTAATTCCCGCCACAAAGTTACATATGGCGACAGAAGAACCCGTACAAGATATCGATGGATACGTAGAAAATATGGAGGCGATAGAATGAAAACGTTAAAGCAAGGGATTTGTGGTTTGTTGGTTATTGCGATGCTGTCAGCGCTTACCGCCTGCGGCAGTTCCAATACTTCCGCTGCACCGTCACAAAACAGCAGTCCGGCAGAAGGCGCAGAAACTTCTGATCGTTCTGATGTGCAGACGGAGGCTGCCGAAGAGGTTACGGTTGATCCGCAGGAAAATCAGGATGCTGCATCTGGCGGAAAGATTCTGATTGCCTATTTTGCGGTCGCTGAAAACAGTGATGTGGATGCTGTTTCCTCCGCCAGCGTTACGGAAGTAAACGGCGAAGCAAAGGGCCTGGTTCGGACAGTAGCGGAGGACATTCAGGCAGTTACAGGCGGAGACCTGTTTTCCA
>JAHZHG010000174.1:0-1202 GCA_019420425.1 Clostridiales bacterium | reverse complement strand
CGAGAATTCGGTAGACTATCCGGGCGACATCAATGATCTGATCGATTATGCTTCTGCGGAGCAGGAGAACGATGAGCGTCCGGAGCTGATCTCGCATATGGAGAACCTTGACGAATACGACACCATCTTTGTGGGTTACCCGCTGTGGTGGTATGATCTTCCCCAGGTGATGTACAGCTTCTTTGATGAATATGACTTCTCTGGAAAGACCATTATTCCCTTTGCTGTCCACAGAGGCAGTCGTCTTTCAGGGACGCCCGACACGATTCAGGAACTGGAGCCGGATGCGACAGTGATTTCTGATGGATTTGCCGTCAGCCATGAAACAGTAGCAGCGTCTGCAGCTGATGTGGCAGCTGATGTAGAAGAATGGCTGCATGGCCTGGGTTATTAACGAAAAGCAGGATATCAGCGATGAGATGACTCCTCAGCCGGATTGAGGAGCTTTGCCCGGGGGGCCACACGGGCAGAGGGATTTGCCATCCGTGCAAGTACCTCAAATAACGATGTTCGGGATGAATTTGGCGAGTGGCTTGCAGCACAGGGAAATTAAGCCGTGTTATCGAAAGAAAACGCGGCAAAAGAAAGGAGGCGATCTGAATGAAGCCCAGGATGATCAGAAAAATATGTGTTGATATAGGGATGACGATCGCCCTGTTATTGCTTATGACGTATGAGCTGATAGGGTAGGCCGCACATGAATGGCTGGGGATAGGAATGTTTGTCCTGTTTCTGACGCACCATATATTGAACCGCAAATGGACGGGAAACCTCTTGAAAGGCAGTTATACACCGCTGCGAATCTGGCAGACACTGCTGGTAGTTCTGGTATTGCTTTGTATGATCGGGTCAATGGTGAGCGGCATCATCCTTTCCCGCCACGCCCTTTCCTTCCTGCCGATAAACGGCCGGCGATCCTTTGCCAGAAGCCTGCATATGGTTTCTGCCTACTGGGGATTTGTGTGGATGTCCCTCCATCTGGGACTCCATTGGAGCATGATGATGGCAATGGCCAGGAAAGGATTTCCTGGTACCTCGCCCATCCGTACATGGATACTGCGTATTCTGGCGGCGGCAATCGCGGTTTACGGCATCTATGCTTTTGCAGCACGGGATATGGCAAGCTATATGTTCCTGAAAATCCAGTTTGTATTCTTTGATTTTGAGGACCCGTTAATCTTCTTCCTGTTGGATTATATGGC
>JAHZHG010000173.1 GCA_019420425.1 Clostridiales bacterium | reverse complement strand
TCTTTATCCCCGGGGGCCCGTATCCTGAGCTGGCGGAAAATGCCGCCCGCCTGTACCGTGAGGGCTGGGCAGAATGGATTCTGCCGTCCGGCAAATACAGTATCCTGGAAGGCAGGTTCGCCGGGGCAGGCTCTGCGGCTACAGAATGGGAATACCTGGCGGATATCCTGGGGAAAAACGGTGTCCCACGGGAGGCGGTGCTTCGGGAGGATCAGGCAACCTTCACCTATGAAAATGCAATTTTTTCCCGTGAAGTGCTGCAGAAGCAGGGGATGTATCCGCCGAAAACGGCGATCCTCTGCTGCCAGGCGTTTCACGCCAGAAGGAGTCTGATGTATTATCAGGATCAGTTTCCCGATACCCGTTTTCTCGTCTGCCCGGCAGTGACCGCCGGAATCAGCAAAGAAAGCTGGCAGAATACGCCGGAGGGAATCGAAAAGGTGATGGGAGAGCTCAGGCGGATCGGCACCCAGTTCCCCGATATCTGCAGGCTGGAACTGGCCAGACGAAGGATACGGGCGTGTATTTTTGATCTGGACGGAACCCTGGCAGATACGGTGGACTCCATGGCGTACAGCGCAAACCGGGCTCTGGCCGGCTTTGGCCTGCCTGCCCTTCCGCGGGAAAATTTCCGATATTATGCGGGCGACGGTGCGGATATGCTGGTTAAGCGCTGTCTTGTCGATGCGGGAGATACAGAGCTTTCCCACTATGAGGAAATGCGAAGCGTGTACCGGGCATATTTTGCCGAGAACTGTATGTATCGGGTATTACTGGTATGCTGGAAGAGCTGAAGCGCAGAGGGATTCCCATAGCCGTTCTGTCCAACAAACCCCATCTCCAGGCGATCCGGGTGGTGGAGGAGCTGTTCGGGAAGGGCGTATTTGACTGGGTGCAGGGGCAGACGGAGGAGATACCGAGAAAGCCGGATCCCACAGGCGCCCTCCATATCGCGGAGCGGTTTGGCGTAAGCCCGGAGGAATGCCTGTATCTGGGGGATACGAATACGGACATGCAGACGGGAAAGCGGGCAGGCATGTACACTACGGGCGTTTCCTGGGGCTTTCGCAGCGTAGAAGAGCTGCGCAGCAGCGGAGCGGATCAGATTATCCATGTTCCGGCAGAAGTATTAAAACTGATGGGAGACAGTACCGATGATTAAACTGATAGCGTCGGATATCGACGGCACCCTTCTTCCCGAGGGGACGGATCAGATGAACCCCGGGGTTTATGAGGCGATCCGCAGGCTGAAGGAAAAGGGCGTAGTATTTGCCGCCGCCAGCGGCCGGCAGTATGAGAGTATGGTTCACGTGATGGAACCGGTGAAAAACGACATTATTTTTATCAGCGAGAACGGGGCAAACGTGATCTGCCGGGGAAAGACGATTTCCTCGGATCTGGTTCCGCGGGAACTGGTGGAGGAGCTGATCCGATATTTCCGGACCAGGGATGATTTCATCATGGTGGTTTCCACAGCGGAGTCCATGTATACGGAAAGCAAAGATCCTGCATTCTGGAATTTACAGGTAAACGGCTATCACTTCCGGATGCGGTATGTGGAGGATATTCTGGCTGAGGAGCTGGAGATCATCAAGCTGGCCGTTTACCGGGGCGAAGGAGCGGGAGAGCTGGCTCCGCCGATTATTGACCGCTGGAAGGACAGGCTCAACTGCATGATGGGCGGAAGAAACTGGATCGACTTTGTGGGGCGCGGCACGGACAAGGGAAATGCCCTGGCGCAGATACAAAGGCGGCTGAACATCAGCAAAGCAGAGACGATGGCCTTTGGCGACAACACCAATGATATGGGTATGCTGAAGCAGGCGGGCGAGAGCTACGCCGTGGAAAATGCCAATCCGCTGCTCAAGGAGGCGGCAAAGCATATTGCGCCGAAGAATACGGAGGATGGCGTACTGCAGGTGCTTGAGCAGCTGCTAAGGGAAATGGAGGAAGAACATGTCAGCGTATGATGAGATTTGTCTGGAGACATTTTTAAAAAAGCAGGGACAGCTTTTTGATGAGCCGGTGGCGGAGAATCCGGAAGAGGCTGAGGCCTTTCTGGAGGACTGTCTGGCGGTGGTAGTAAACAGCCTCAGGGAGGTTCAGGAGTATTTCGAGGAAAACGGAATGGATATGGAAGGAATGACCGGAGATGAGCTGGCGGAGGCCAGCGAGGTCTTTGCCCTTCCCGACGGCCGTTATCTGGTAGTGGAAGGATAAAGAGCGTGATGGAAAGAGAAACCTTTAAATCAAGGCTGGGCTTTATTCTGCTTTCAGCAGGATGCGCAATTGGTATCGGGAATGTGTGGCGATTCCCATATGTGGTGGGAGAAAACGGCGGAGGCGTATTTGTGCTGGTATATCTGCTGTTCCTGGTCATCATGGGCGTGCCCATCCTGACAATGGAGTTTGCCATAGGACGGGCCAGCAAAAAGAGTACAACCTGCGCCTATCAGGTGCTGGAAAAGCCGGGACAGAAGTGGCATCTCCACGGCTATGTGGCCCTGATCGGAAACTATCTGCTGATGATGTTTTATACCACGGTGGCCGGCTGGATGATCTACTATTTTTACCGGTATGCAGCGGGTGAAATGCAGGGCATGGATGCCGAACAGGTAAAGGAGGCCTTCGGCGTTATGCTGAGCGAGCCGGTAAACATGAGCTTCTGGATGCTGGTTATTGTTGTAGTCGGCTTTGCCATTTGTTCGCTGGGCCTGCAAAAGGGTGTGGAGCGGATTACCAAGTGGATGATGGTGGCCCTGCTGGGCCTGATCCTGGTGCTGGCTGCCCACAGCCTTACTCTGGAAGGCGGCATGGAGGGGCTGAAATTTTACCTTTATCCGGATATGGAGAAGGTAAGGGAAGTCGGCGTGATGAATGTGATCGTGGCCGCCATGAACCAGTCCTTCTTTACCCTTAGCCTGGGGATAGGCGCAATGCTGATTTTTGGCAGCTATATGGGAAAGGAGCGCAGCCTGATGGGAGAGGCCGTGAATATTGCGGCTCTGGATACCTTTGTGGCGATCGTAGCCGGGCTGATCATATTTCCGGCCTGCTTTTCCTTTGGGGTGAGCCCGGACAGCGGTCCCAGCCTGGTATTCATTACCCTGCCCGATGTGTTTAACGCCATGGCCGGAGGCCGGATCTGGGGGGCTATGTTCTTTCTGTTCATGAGCTTCGCTTCTCTGTCCACGATTGTGGCCGTATTCGAAAATATCATCTGCTGCTGTATGGACCGCTTTGGGATCAGCCGAAAAAAAGCGGCCGCAGTCAACCTGATCCTGATCGCTGTGGCTTCCATGCCCTGCGTACTGGGGTATAATGTGTGGTCGGGCTTCCAGCCTCTGGGCAAAGATTCCTCCGTGCTGGATCTGGAGGATTTTCTGGTCAGCAATCTGCTTTTGCCGGGCGGTTCTTTGATCTATCTGCTGTTCTGTACGAGAAAATCCGGCTGGGGCTTCAATGCGTATCTCGCAGAGGCCAATCAGGGAGATGGCCTGAAGGTGCCAAAAGCTATCCGCTTCTACGTCACCTGGATTCTGCCGCTCCTTGTTATTCTGATTTTGATTCAGGGATTATACAGCAAATTTATTGGATAAAAAAAGGGTTGGCAAAAACGAAGCGTGATGCGTCATGCTTCGTTTACTTTATCCCTGCCTGAGGCCAAAATCAAAAGCATACACAAAAGGAGACAAACGAATGAATAACATAGGGATGGATGCGCTGGCGGTTAGTTTTCTGTTACTGATCGTGTGGAGAATGGAAATAGTGAAGGAGAAAGGGAAGAGTAACCGTCTCTATTTATCCCAGGACAGTTCGAAAATGATCAGAGGAATAATGGCGATACTGGTTGTATTCCATCATTTAGCACAACGAACATCGGGAGGGACGATATTTAGCAGTGGCTGTGTTTTTCTTTTATTCCGGCTATGGGTCAATGAAAAAATATATGCTGGACAAAACGTATAAGCATCGATATTTACTGCGTAGACTGCCGCCGATCCTGTTTTCTTATCTATTTGCAACGGCTGTCTATTGGTTAATGTATGCTGCATTTGGCAAACTATATACATTAAAGGATATTATAGCTGCGGTGCTCCATGGAGCGCCAATAGTAGCTTTTTCGTGGTATGTCATTAATATCTTGATTTTTTATGTCGTATTTTATTTGCTGATGATTATCTTTGACGGACACGAGAAAGGAATGATTGCCGGCGCGCTGGTCTATTTCATTATTTGGGTGCAGATATGCAGAAAACTGGGCTACAGTTCTTATTGGTATACGACAACACATTTACTGATACTGGGGATGCTGTGGGCAGTAGAAGAAAAACGGATTTTAGCTATCCTAAAAAAGAATTATTTGCTTTCCATTTTGGGGAGCTGCGGAGGATTTCTGCTCCTGTTTAACCTTTCTAAAATTATACCTGAGCAATTTCTGACCGCAGAAACCGGATTAGTTTTGCGCGGAGCAATAGCCGGTATGTTTGTACTTGCATTGATGGCGGTACTGCAGAAAGTCAAAATTGGAAATACGGCGCTTAGATTTCTGGGGAGTATTTCTTTTGAAATCTATTTGTTCCAGGGAGTCTTTATGATAAGCCTTAGAAATGGGAGAATATATATTCAAAATGAATTTCTGTGGTGTATTATCGTGCTTGCGGGAACAATCATTTTTGCGTATCTGGCGCACATTTTAACTGGACACATCAATAAGATATACAAAAACCTGCTGTAGTTCAGATAGGTTAGTATTGCGGCGCGGAAGGCAAGACGAAAGCGTCATCTTCCGCGCCGCCAATATTATGCACCCAGGAAATGGGGGAGTATCCAGAGACTGAGCACGCCCAGGACCATCAGGTGAACCGGATAAAACCAGTAAAAGAAATATTTCAGGGACAGGCCGCGTTTTCCGTTGTAGAAGAGTACGGGGAGAAAGCCCCAGGGTGCCGGCGGTTCCCAGGAAACGCCGACTGCGCCGACAAGGCACTGGCTGAGCCGGGTGTAGCGGAAAAGGTACAGGCCCTCGATGAGAAATACCCCTTTCCAGCTGTAATCCGTTTTCAGATAGTAGGCAACCGCCGGCCCGATCAGCAGGCTCAGCAGCTGCAGCGGCGGA
Source organism: Clostridiales bacterium (assembly GCA_019420425.1). GTDB lineage: Bacteria > Bacillota > Clostridia > Lachnospirales > Lachnospiraceae > JAHZHG01. Next base: position 1,240 of record JAHZHG010000173.1, on the reverse strand, counting down.
TTGCCGGTAAAGTGGACAAAACACATCAGAACCAGCAGCCCAATCAGCAGGGTAAAATATACGTTCTGGGAATACGGGGCATAAAACCTTCCCCGCAGGGCAAAATCAAAGGGAATTTCCGAAATCAGTGCAAAGAGGAACAGCCGGGCGGCATATTTTTTCTGGCTTCTGGTGTGCAGAAAGCCTTCTACAATGAGAAAGCAGAAAATCGGAAAGGCAATCCGCCCGATGCTCCGCATGGGCCGGTACATATTGCTGATCAGGGAATACAGCTCGGGGTCTCCCTTGATGGCGGGCATTGTACGCATCCGGGCAATCACAGACGCGCCGGTGTGGTCAATCAGCATGGAGATTACCGCAATCAGCTTAAGCGTACTTCCGGAAATTCCGTGGTTCTCAATAAAGGTCTCAATTTTATCGTTTACAGACGAAATGTGCATCATAATCTCCTGAAAAATGGATTTGCGGCAGGACGGCCGCGTGTTTTTTTATACGTGTTGGATAGCCGGACGCCGATATGGCGGGGAGGTGGTCCATCCGTCGCTGAGGGCAACGCTCCGGTGAACTAGCCGCTAACTGCGACTAGGACGCTCAGGAAAGCCTTCGCGCCCAAGTCTTCGTAAGCGTCGGATTTCACCTGCGCTAAACCCGCCCCTGAAGGTTCCTCCTGGACAACCTCCCTGCCATATCGCCTGTGCTTCGAAGCCGATAGAACAATTGAGGGAGTTTCCCAGCTTTTCGATAGGATGATTTGGCCGTTGCGTCCGTGTATCCAACATGTGTAATAAAGTATACCATTATTCCTCAAGGATTTCATTATAAATTTTACATAAAAAATATGCCCCCGGCACATTCCTGCGCCGGAGGCCATATTTCTGCTTGGTTTATTTGGTAAGGAGCAGCATCAGTTCGTTGCTCCGGGCAATAAACTTTGTCATTTCCTCGGGAGAGAGCGGTTTGTGGGCCAGCATTGCCAGATCGTACAGCTGTTCGCACATGGCGGGAACATGCTCGCCCTCCTGGTTATCCAGGATATACTGTACCAGGGCATTGTTGGCATTGAGTACCAGCGTCTCCTCAGAGCCGAACATGGACGGATCCATACCGTACATGTTGTACATTTTCATCATGTCCTGCATTCTACGGCTTTCCTCGGAGAGGGTCATCATGGAAGAGACGGCAGCATTTTTCAGCTTTTCTACCTTGACGGTCAGCTTTTCCTTACCCAGTACCTTGCGGA
>JAHZHG010000172.1 GCA_019420425.1 Clostridiales bacterium | reverse complement strand
AACCGGTCTGCCGGACACCCTTACTATTGATGTAATAATAGCCTTTACTGTCCTTGTGCCAGCCAGCCGATTCTGCTGCCTGCACGGTGGAGGTGTCGGTAGTGAACGTGTTGGTAACGGCGGGAGCAGCGAAAGCCAGCCCGAGAGCCAGACAGGCTGCAGTAACAATTTTCCGCAGTTTCATACATCTCTTCCTTTCCCTTACCGGAGAAAACGTCTCCGGCTCTGCAATTCACAAAAATTTCATAAGTTAATGATACTATAAACAGTTGGTATTGTCACGGATTTAATTCTTAGGATTTCTTTATTTTTTTTCCAGCTTTCCATTTATATAGAAGTAATGGAAACCATTGGCCGCAAAGGAAAATTCAGGGCGGTTAAAGGAGCGGGAGAGCGGGACGAAGGAATTCAGCTCTTCCGGCGGGCAGTGCAGGGTTTCGCTGAGCTCCTTCAGCAGGGCGCTGTCCACCGTGCGTTTGAAGTCCGGATCAAATGCAGACAGCTCGTCCACGCTGTCGAATTCCCGGATAACGCCATCCGGGTAAGGCCGGATATACATATCCAGCTCGGGAAGATGACGGATATAGACATTCTCCCAGAGATCACCTCTGATCTGAACAGAATCATATTCTTCCTTAATAATAGAAAGCATCTTCCGGGAAAAGGCCTGATCCCAGAAGGTGTGGCCAAGCATATACCAGCTGTCCCGCCCTCCGATAGTGACCTTATCGATGTGGCCGTCGTCTGCGGCCTGGATGCACCATTCGCTGGTATCCCCGGAAGCGTATACCGCCGCGTAGTAGGGGTGCTCCGGGGCCTCCAGAAACACATTTTGGGTGAAATAGTTATCGCTGGAGCAGACATAGCTGTTGCCCAGATAGTCCCTGGCGGCATAAATGGAGGAGTGGTTGTTTCGGGACAGATATTCCGGATTGTGAACCAAAATCACGCCGTATTTGTCCTTCAGATACCGGAACTGTTCGTGTCGGTATCCGGTAACAACGATAATTTCGGAAATGCCGGCCTCCTGAAGCTGCCGGATCTGCCGTTCCAGAAGAATTTCTCCTTTAACGGGAACAAGGCTTTTCGGGGTTTCCAGGGAAACCGGAGTAAAGCGGGAGGCAAAGCCTGCCGCAAGAATAACTGCATTATCTGGTTTGATGCTCATGATTACCTCCATAGACAAATGTTCAATCTTAGATAAGTATAGCGGAAATGGGGGAAATTGCAAGCAGGTTTTCCCAGGGGAGGAGCTGGCTTGTAATGAGCCGAAAAGTATGTTAAAATGACGTATACTTGAACAGGCGTGCTGCCGTATGGGAAAAAACGAGAGAAAATACCGTGTATGGACATAACAGCGCCGGATACACGCTGGAGGTAAAGATGCTGATAAAACTGTTTCTATTTTTCGTAATAATGATACTGCTTCCGCTGGCAGCCGGCCTTTTGTATACGGCTAAGCCGGTGAAAGCGTATTTTTGCGGCTTTCTGACCATGATGACGTTATACGAGCTGCTGGCCGTGCCCGCTGTGTTTATGCGGCTGCCCCTGCATCTGCTGACCATTGTCTGGGGGGCGGCGATGGCTGTTTTGGCGATTCTGGGGCTCTGGCTCCAGCGCAGGGCCTGGGCAGGGGCAAAGGGCTGCCTGAGCTGGTGGGAGGACTGGAAAAAGAATGGAATCCCCTGGCTTTTGCTGCTGTCGATCCTTCTGATTCTGCTTCAGGCCGTACGTGTAGCATATATGCAGCATATCGATAACGACGATGCGTTTTATGTGGCCACCTCCGTGACGAATGTGGAGACGGACAGCGTGTTCCGGTTTAATCCATACACGGGAGAGGCGTACCGGGTGCTGCCTGCGCGGTACCTGCTGGCTGCCTGGCCAACCTTTATTTCCACGCTGAGCCAGATTACCGGGTTTCATGCTACGGTGCTTGCCCATACGCTGCTTCCGGGTCTTTTGCTTGTGATGGGCTATCTGGTGTTCGGGCTGATGGGCGACCGGCTGTTTGCGGGCGACCGGAAAAAACAGGGCATGTTTCTCCTGTTTGTCTGCCTGATGACGGCATACGGCTGTTTTACCCGGCGAAATGCCGCAAATCTGTTTTTTGTCCGAATCTGGCAGGGAAAGGCCATGCTTGGAGGAATCTTTCTGCCGGCGTGCTTCTATGTCCCGTGGCTGGCGATGAAGGAGAAGGGCGGCTTTCGGGAATGGCTGCTGCTGTTTGAGCTGGTGACGACTTCCTGCATGGTGACCAGTATATCCGTGGCGCTTGTGCCGTGTGTGCTCGGTTCCCTTGCCCTGATCTATACCATAAGCAGACGGAGCGTCAGCTATTTGTTAAAGACGGTACTCTGCTGTATGCCAGCCGTGCTCTGCGGCGGAATATATCTGCTGATTCATTAGGGGACAGAAAGGAGTTTGCTTTGAGCAATATCTGGAAGATTGTAGTAGAAAGCTATCAGCAATACAGCGGAAATCATGCGTTTACCGTGCTGTTTTTCCTGGCGGTGATCTGGATGATCGCCGACCGGAGGGAACGTGATGCACGGATTCATCTGGCCTGGCCGATGCTGCTGATCGGGGGAATCATTATCTGCCCGGTTTCTGCATATGTTATCATGAAGCTGATCGGTCAGGATGTATACTTCCGCACGGGCTGGATGATTCCTCTGGCTATACCGGTGTCCTACTGTGCGGTACGCGTGATTTACCGGCTGCCGAAAAAGGCGCTGCGGGGGGCGGCTGCTTTGCTTTTCTCTGCGGGGATAATTTGGGCAGGTACATTCGGCCTGGGAAACGACAATTTCAGCCCGCGGGAAAATATATTTAAAATCCCCAATGAGGCGATATGGATCAGCGACGTGATCGCTGCGGATGCCGAGGAGCAGGGCTGGACGGCACGCGCAGTTGTGCCGGATGAAATCCTCTGCTATGTGCGCCAGTACGACGCCAGCATCCACCTGCTGTACGGAAGAAACCTGCTGATGAACGAGGTGCTGGTTCAGGAGCTGTACGATATGCGCAATGCGCTGTATAATATTGCGTCTTCGGCGGAGACGCTGGTTGAGGGAATGAATCGATACCGCTGCAATTATGTCGTAATTCCCTATGCGGACGAAGAACTGGAGGGACGCCTCACCCCTCTGGGACTGGAGCTGGTCAGCGAGGTCGCAGGTTATTCGGTATTCCGTAATCCAGGCAGCCTGGAATAGGTAAAAGAGGAAAAGCCTTCTTGTTGTTTTTTCACTTATTTTGTTTTATAATGATGAAGGCTTAGCAAGACAAGATAAAATTATGGCTAGGGAGGGGTCAGGCATTATGGAAAAACGTGAACGATATAAGCGGCTGATTATGTTCCTGGCGTCGGTGCTGATTATCGGATTGCAGACAGCAACCTTTGCGGCCACTTATTTTTCTTATTATAATACGGGTGAAGTTATCGGAAGACGGTTCTATTTTTACGGGCATATTGCGCTGTTCGGCCTCTATGCGATCATGCTGGTTGCTTTTTCCAAGCTGTTCGGGGCATTCCGCGTGGGCTATATGCGTGTGCTGGATGTGATGCTTGGACAGTATTTTTCGGTTATTATCGCAAATGTCATGACCTATTTCCAAATGGCGCTGATTGGCCGTTGGACCAGGATGGCGCACGTCGGGCCGATGATCCGGGTGACGGTGATAAACCTGGCGCTGGTGACCGCCTGGGTGGTGGTGATGCGCTGGATCTACTGCCGGATATTCCCGCCCAGGGAGACGCTGGTGATCTATGGAGACCACAGCCCGGAGGATATGATTGCCAAAATCTCTGTACGGAAGGATAAATATATTATCCGCGAAGCGGTGAAGCTGGATCAGGGCATGGATTATATTAAGGAAAGGATGCGGGAATACCATACGGTTATCCTTGGCGATATTCCTTCCCACGAGCGGAATCAGCTGGTAAAATACTGCTTTGAGCAGAATATCCGTTGTTACTGCTCGCCGAAGATTTCCGATATTATGATCATGTCCTCGGAAAAGATCCACATGTTTGACACACCGCTTCTGTTGTTCCGCAACCGCGGACTGACTGTGGAGCAGCAGGCCTATAAGCGCTGCTTCGATCTGGTATGCTCGCTGCTGGGTCTGGTGGTGGCTTCCCCGGTGATGCTGATCATTGCGCTGCTGATCAAGCTGTATGACGGAGGCCCTGTGCTGTATACCCAGGATCGTCTGACCAAGGACGGCAGAGTGTTCCAGGTATACAAATTCCGCAGTATGCGGGTGGATTCGGAAAAAGCCGGCGCCCGGCTGGCCATGAAGGATGATGACCGGATTACGCCTGTGGGCCGCGTACTGAGAAACATTCATTTTGACGAACTGCCGCAGCTGTTTAATATCATCAAGGGAGACATGTCCCTGGTGGGGCCGCGCCCTGAGCGCCCGTCTATTGCGGCGGAGTACACGAAAGAAATTCCGGAGTTTTCCTACCGGCTGAAGGTAAAGGCCGGCCTGACCGGCTACGCCCAGGTGTTCGGCAAATACAATACCACGCCTTACGACAAGCTGAAGCTGGATCTGACCTATATCGAGAACTATTCCTTTCTGCTGGATCTGCAGCTGATCGCCACCACCTTTAAGATTGTTTTCCAGAAGGAGAACGCGGAAGGGGTGGAGCAGTGGCAGGTGACGGCAGCGACAAAGGAGAGACAGCCGGCAGAAGAAAAAACGACAGAGCCGGATGAGGAGAACGGCCCGCTGGTGTCCGTAATCATCCCCGCCTATCGGTGCGCCAAAACCATTGGCCGGACGTTGGATTCCGTGCTGGAGCAGGACGTGCCCATGGAGGTACTGGTGCTCAATGACCAGTCCCCGGATGAGCTGGATGCGGTAATGGAAAGCTATGCGGGAAATCCGGCCATCCGGTATATACACAATCCGGAAAATCTCGGCGCGGCGGGGAGCCGAAACCGGGGAGTTTCCCTGGCCAGGGGCAGGTACGTTGCCTTCGTGGATGCCGATGACTGGTGGGACAAAGACAAACTGAAAAAGCAGCTTGCGGTGATGGAGCGGGAGCATACGGTGCTCTGCTGTACAGCCAGGGAGCTGGCAACGCCGGAGGGCGGGCTGACCGGCCGGGTGATCCCGGTAAAGGAAAGGCTGGAATACCGGGATCTGCTGACCCATAACAGCATCAATTGCTCTTCAGTGGTGCTTTTGCGCAAGGTGGCGGCAGAATTTCCCATGTGTCATGAGGACAGCCATGAGGACTACATCGCCTGGCTGCGTGTGCTGGAAAAATACGGGACGGCCAGCGGAATTAATGAGCCATTGCTCAAATATCGGCTTTCCAGTAAGGGAAAATCCGGAAACAAGCTAAATTCTGCACGGATGACCTTCAAGGTGTACCGATATATGGGATTTGGCCTGGCGAAGTCCTGCTGGTGTTTCTTACAGTACACGTTTAATGGCATAAGAAAATACGGAAAAGCGCTGTACGGCAAAAAACAGGAAAAAAATAGCGGTTTTGATTGACAGACCAGATGTTTTGTGGTAGGATATTAAAGGTTATAAGAAAACAGGAAAGCAGAGTATCCACTCTCACCTCGGCACAATATGGTGACCCTGGTTTATATCGGACAGAGCAGGAGCAGCAGCTCCGCTGTATTTATGCGATCTGAGTGGGTAACGATGTTATCCACTTATTTTTTTGTCAATTGAAAGTTTACCTATTATACTTTCTATTGGTTAAAAAAGATCCACAGTAAGTTTCTTTCGGTTCATTCAATGTATGGAGGTGTACAACTATTAGCGAATTAATGATCAACGAGCAGATCAGAGACAGGGAAATCCGTTTGATTGGAGAAAACGGTGAGCAGCTTGGAATTATGTCGGCCAAGGATGCGATGAAGCTTGCAAAGGAAGCTGAGCTCGATCTGGTGAAGATTGCCCCGACGGCAAAGCCGCCCGTCTGCAAAATTATCGATTACGGAAAGTATCGTTATGAGCTGGCGCGTAAGGAAAAGGAAGCCAAGAAAAAACAGAAGGTAATCGAGATCAAGGAGATCCGGTTGTCTCCGAATATTGATGTGAACGATCTGAATACAAAGGTAGGAAATGCCAAAAAGTTTATTCAGAAGGGAAACAAAGTAAAGGTAACCCTTCGGTTCCGCGGAAGAGAAATGGCCCATATGCAGGCCAGCAGACATATTCTGGATGATTTTGCAAAAGAGCTGGAGGATGTGGCTGTTGTGGATAAAGCGATAAAACAGGAAGGCAGAAGCCTTACGATGTTTTTGACAGAAAAGCGTTAACAATCAGTCTAACTATTAAGGAGGAATAGAACTATGCCAAAGATCAAGACAAGCAGAGCTGCTGCAAAACGTTTCAAA
>JAHZHG010000171.1 GCA_019420425.1 Clostridiales bacterium | reverse complement strand
CAACGCAGTGTATGGCCATCGTTTACTTGAGGATTTGCGGACGGAGCTGGAAAAGATACAAACTCCTGCTTTTTGATTTTGTGTCTTACTGTGACTATTAAGCACCGAAAAAGCACGCGTAAAATTAAGAAGTCTTAATAATAAAAGTCCCGAAAAGCCGCGTAAAATCAACGGATTCTTGTTTTTATGCGATTTGCATAATTTTACTTTCTTTAAAAAACACTTAAAAAAAATAAAAATAGGGCTTGCATTTTTCGAGATTATATATTATAATCTATTTTGCGTTGAGGGAACAGAATAAAAACAAAGCGCAAGCGCCTTTAGCTCAGTTGGTAGAGCACCTGACTCTTAATCAGGGTGTCCAGGGTTCGAACCCCTGAAGGCGCATTTATAAGTACCGTTTTTGGAGACCGTGAGCTCCGGGGATGGTGCTTATTTTTTTCGTATTTTTAAGTTTTTTCGCTTTTTACCCCTTCCCGGCCTTTTGGGTGTTCTCCACAATAAACCGTATTTCGTCAGCAATTCCATCGCCCGGCCAATCCGCCTACGCCTCCGGTAAAGTCGTTTTTCCGCCGGTTGGCAATCAACCTATGGCTATACAAAGGGAAAGGAAACTGCTCATCCCCGGTGCGGGACACGACGATCCCTTAGCCTAAATAGGCCCGGATCAGTAGACTAAATTCTGCCTCTTTTTCTATTTTTCTGTGAACTCAGCAATTATTTTCCCTATCGTACGACGACATTTTTGTCAAGAAACGTCCGTTCTTTTTCTTATTTTTTTTGCTTTTTATCAGAATCCACAAAACGTTCGTTCTTGAAAAAACCTATGTAAACCACATTATCCCCACGAAAAAATGTGGATAATGTGGATAAGTTCGGGGATAACTCAATAATTGCCTATTTTCGGGAATTTGGATTGTGGATAAATCGGGGATTTTATCCACAGTTTCCACAGGGGATTTGGGGATAAACGAAAACTTTGTGCATTTTGTCCCTTTTGCTTTTTAAAGAATTGTTTCTCTCGCAGGATAACCTTTTATCGTTTTCTGTCAATTTACTAAAATATTACAAAACAATGGCTTTTACGCAAAAAAGTCAACAGAAAAAGGATATCCTGTTGTGGATATCCTTTTTCTGATTTATGTTGATTTCATTTTGGAGCTATACTTAACCCAGCACATTGACTGCTGCCACTGCCTGGCGATAGCCGGCGTCGGATACGATGATTCCGGTGGTGGAGCTGCTGGCATGTACTACCTGGCCGTTTCCGATGTACATGGATACATGGGAGATTCCGCTTCCGTCGCTGTAGAATAACAGGTCGCCGGGCTGTACGGAGTCTACGGAGATAGATGCGCCTGCACCGGACTGAGCTGCTGCGGTTCTCGGCATGGAAATGCCGAAGTTGGCCATTACGGAAAGGATAAAGCCTGAGCAGTCTGCGCCGTTTGTCAGGCTGGTGCCGCCGTATACGTACGGGTTGCCTACAAACTGTAATGCATAGTTAACTACCTGTTCCCGAAGTCCGCCGGAGGTGCTCACCGGTTCCTGATACTGTTCTTCTTCCTGGTACTGCTCTTCATATGATTCCTGGTACTGCTCTTCCTGATACTGCTCCTCCTGATACTGCTGCTGTGCAGCCGCTTCTGCTTCAGCCTGTGCCTGCTGTTCTGCTGCCAGCTGTGCCTGGTATGCGGCGTCTGCTTCGGCCTGCGCCTGCGCATCTGCTGCTGCCTGGGCCTCTAAGGCCGCCTGGTATGCGGCATCGGCCTCAGCCTGAACCTGTGCTGCTACTTCCGCATCATACTCTTCCTGCCATGCTGCTTCTGCTGCTGCCTGGGCCTCCTGCTGTGCCTGCCATGCGGCATCGGCTTCGGCCTGCGCCTGCGCTGCTGCATCTGCCTGATACTGCGCATCCGCCTGAGCCTGGGCCTCCTGCTCTGCCAGATATGCCAGCCATGCCTCATCCGCGGCGGCCTGCTCTGCAGCGGCTGCGGCTGCTGCGGCCTCATCTGCCAGTCTGGCTTCCTCTAAGGCTGCCAGATATGCGGCTTCCTCAGCGGCAATACGCTCTGCCTCTTCTTCAATAGATTCGGCTTCTACATACTGTGTTTCACATTCTACGTATTCCTTGGCTACGTAGCCGACTACGTCTGAGTCCACGGCTACCTGTACCCAGTCGCCTTCATCGGAGATAACCTCCAGCTGCTGAGAATCTCCAACCATGGTCAGTACGTCTGCATTGGTATCCGTATCTGCACGAACCATCAGTGTCTCGGTGTTTACCGTAGCTACGTCATTTCCCACTTCCTGAGAGAGCTGCTGGGCGTAATCGCCGGTGGCCAGATAATCCTTGCTCACATATCCGGTTACGGAACCGGACTGCACCAGATACCAGTCGCCTTCCTGCCCGATGATCTCTGCTGCGGAATTGTTATACAGCTTACCCAGAACTCCTCCCTCTGTGCTTGCTGTATCACGAATATTTACGTACTCATCACACTGAGCAATTGCTAATCTATAATAGGAATAATCGGTAGCGTCTACCTGCACTGGATCGCTGTTTTCCTTGATCTCCTCCTGCTCCTGTACTCTGGCCTCAAGACCTGCCAGCGGTGTCCCCACTGCAAAAGCAGACATTCCCGTACCGGAAAATACGACCCCTGCGGATAAACAACATGCCGTAGCCTTTAATACTCCCTTTCTCATTCCTTATCTCAACCTCCAAAATTTTATGCTCAACATTTATTACAGATTTATTACATTTATTACAGGCTTATCATATCAAACCCTTCGATATATGTCAAGCTTTTTAATAACTTTTTCAAAATTATTTCGGTTGATTTTCTTAAGATAACAATTATGACAAGGTATTTAAGTAATTCGTCACAGAGGTAATGGCATTGGCTCCATCGGCAGCTGCAGTGATAATCTGTCTCAGCTGTTTCCTGCGCAGATCGCCTGCGGCAAATACTCCGTGGACGCTGGTATATCCGTTTTCATCGGCAAGAATATTGCCTCCTTCGTCCATTTCCACCAGCCCTTTTACCTGCTGCGTATTGGGAACGGTTCCCACAGCGATAAATATTCCGTCCAGAATCAGCTTCGACTCTTCCCCGGTCTTTTTGTTTCTCAGGCGTGCGCTTTCCAGGTGGTCGTCTCCGCAAAGCTCTGCCACCTCAGTATCCCAAATCATTTCAATATTGTTACAGGAATCAGATATACTTTTTCGCACACTCTGGCCAAAAACAGCGCATCCTCAGCGGCCACATCCCCGCCTCCGACCACCGCGACTGTCCGTCCTTTGAAAAAGGCTCCGTCGCAGGTTGCGCAGTAGGATACACCCATTCCGGTTAATTCCTTCTCGCCCGGCACATTCAGCTTTCGGTATGCAGCCCCCATAGCAAGGATAACCGCCCTTGCCTCAAATTCCCCTCTTCTATTATAATAGATTTCATTTCCGCATGTACAAATTCGGCGCCAAGCCTCTCCCCATGCTCCCGGAATTTCATCCCCAGCTCAAATCCGCCGATTCCCGGGAGGCCTGGGTAATTGTCCACCTCATACGTATTTACCACCTGTCCTCCGCTCATATATTCACGCTCAAGTATAACGCAGGAAAGCTTTGCCCGCTGTGCATAAATCGCCGCCGCCAGCCCTGCCGGACCGGAACCAATAATAATCACATCATAAAGCATAAGAAATTCTCCTTTCGTGTTCTGTATACAGTATAACCCATATTTCAAAAAATGCGAATAAGCATTTGACTTTTTTCTCCCTTTCTATTATAATAATAACGATTCTTATTATTAGATAAAGGGGTGAATTTCATGGCCGCACTAAAATACAGCAGACAACGGGAAGCGATCAAACAGTTTTTAGTCAACTCCCACGAACATCCCACGGCAGATACGATTTATGCCAGCCTTCGAAACGAATTTCCTCACATCAGTCTGGGAACCGTTTACCGCAATCTCTCGCTTTTGTCTGAGATTGGTGAAATTACACGGATTCCCACCGGAGACGGCCCTGACCGCTATGACGGCGATATCAGCCAGCATGGCCATTTTATCTGCCGGCACTGCCACCGTATTTTTGATCTGGACACCGGAATGATCCAGTCCATGTCCAAAGAAATATCGGAAAAATATCACGTCCAGATCGATCGCTGCGTGACAAATATGTATGGAACCTGCGGCAGCTGTACAAAATAGTTAATGGAAAAATTTACTTGACGTGTATAGAAACCTGTGGTATATTAATATCAGTAACTATTACTGATATTAATAAATAAATCATTCATGAAAAGGAGAACTCATTATGGCAAAGTATGTATGTAAAGTTTGTGGCTACGTTTATGAAGGCGAATCCGCACCGGAAAAATGTCCCATCTGTGGAGTAGATTCCTCCAAGTTCGAGAAGCAGGAAGAAGGCAAAATGTCCTGGGCCTGCGAGCACGAAGTAGGCATCACCGATGGTGTCAGCGAAGAAATCATGGCCGGCCTGAGAGCTAACTTTGAAGGCGAGTGCTGTGAGGTTGGTATGTACCTGGCTATGGCCAGAGTAGCTCACAGAGAGGGCTATCCGGAAATCGGCCTGTATTGGGAGAAGGCTGCTCATGAAGAGGCTGAGCACGCAGCGAAATTTGCTGAGATCCTGGGCGAAGTAGTTACCCCGAGCACCAAGAAGAATCTGGAGCTGCGTGTAGCTGCTGAGAACGGTGCAACCGCTGGCAAGCTGGAGCTGGCTAAACTGGCTAAGGCTGCTAATCTGGATGCAATCCATGACACCGTTCATGAGATGGCTAAGGACGAGGCCAGACATGGAAGAGCTTTCCAGGGCCTGCTGGACAGATACTTCAAATAAAATGAAATTGCCCAAAAGCCGGTTCGCTTCCGAACCGGCTTTCTTTATTATTGGCACAAAGGGTCATATGATCAGCAGGTAGCTCCGCCTGCCAGGTGCAGTTCAGCATCCAGAATCTGCTGCTTTCTCTCCAGAAGATCATCGGAGAGCAGCTGTGCTTCTACATTTTCGAAGCCAAGACGCTCTATGGTCTTTGCGAAGCGCTCGCCAGTCTTTCCCTGCTCGCGGAAGAGAAGAATCGCTTTCTCGATTACATTTAATGCTTCTTCTTTGTCGGTAAATACCTTGCTCAGTGCACGTCCCTGTGCAATCTTCTTGCCCCAGCGCCCGCCGATATAGATTTTGTAGCCGTAGGTGCCCTCACTCAGTGCGTCAAAGTGACAGGTTCCTATACAGCGTCCGCAGTTGTTGCAAATGTCTTTGTTGATCTCCAGTACGCCGTCCTTTACCTTTGCCGCGCCCATCGGACAGGTTTTCTCTACGGAGCACTTCTTGCAGCCATTACACTCATCCTCGTCAAACATCGGGATTCTCTGGCCGATGATGCCCAGATCGTTCAGATCCGGCTTTACGCAGTTATTTGGACATCCGCCGACAGCGATTTTGAATTTGTGCGGCAGCTTTACGGTATGATATCCCTCGTAGAAGCGGTGATGGATCTCTTCGGACAGGCCGAAGGAATCCAGCAGGCCATACTGACAGGTGGTACCCTTGCAGGAAACAACGGGACGTACCAGAGAACCTGTTCCGCCGGTTACCAGGCCTTCCTGGGCGATAAATGCGCGGAAGTCCTCAATCTTGTCATAGGGGATTCCCTGAACCTCAACCGTCAGGCGGGTAGTATAGGTTACGATACCGTTGCCGAATTTCTCAGCTGCATCGGCAATGCAGCGCTGCTGCCTTGCCGTGATCTTTCCGTTTACCGTAATGATACGGCCGGAAAAGTTGTCTGTTCCCTTGTTACTCAGAAATCCAAGTGCCTTTACTCTCTTTTCATCAGCAGCGCTGACCGTTAATGTTGCCATTGTTTTTTCCTCCTTGTGGATGTGTGCAGTTCGTTAGTCCTCTTCGATTTCGTTAAAGGTCGTTCCGCCTTCAAGTACCCTGGTGTTGGTGTAGCCGTAAAACTTCAGACGGTTCTGCGTCAGATATGCGCGTTTTCCCTTTGCGCAGACAAGCAGCAGCTGTGCGTCCTTACTCAGTCCGTCTACTTCACCGTTGATCCCGGTCAAATCCAGGTATTTCTTTCCCTCCAGAGTCGGCGCCAGTGCACAGTCGATTACCTCATAACCTTCCGCTGCGCCTTTAGCATACTCGGACGGAGTTATGCTGTCCATGCCGCCGTCCAGCTTGTTCATCATAATATTTACCGCGTGGGCAAGGGGATGAATCGCAGTGGAGAATGGCGGTGCGTAGGCAAAGTCCATAACGGACAGCTGATCTACGGTTGCTCCCAGGGAAATCGCCGTCACGGCAATATCGGTTATCTTATCTACAGCGCCCTTGCCCAGTACC
>JAHZHG010000170.1 GCA_019420425.1 Clostridiales bacterium | reverse complement strand
TACGCAGGGCAGGGTGGAGCTGAAGCAGCTGATGCGCGAGCTGGGGGCCATAGGGATTGACAGTATTTTGCTGGAGGGCGGAGGAACGCTGAATGAGGCGGCGCTGCGGGCCGGCGTTGTACAAAAGGTTATGGTATTTGTGGCGCCGAAGCTGTTTGGAGGAGAGAAAAGTAAGACGCCGGTAGCCGGAACAGGTGTGGAGCTGCCGGGGGAGGCGGTTATGCTGCGCCTGGAGAGCGTCCGGCAGATCGACGGCGACTTGCTGCTGGAATATGAAACGGCAGATTCCCGGTGATCTGCCGACAGGAGAGGGAACGACAGATTCCCGGTGATCTGCTGACAGGAGAGGGAACGACAGATTCCCGGTGATCTGCCGACAGGAGAGGGAACGACAGATTCCCGGTGATTTGCCGACAGAAGAGGAAACGGCAGCTGCTCAGTAAATTGCTGCTGGAGGACGGCGGAAGCCTGTATGGATATACATTATGAAAAGAGGTGGCATATGTTTACCGGAATTATTGAAGAATTGGGTACAATTAAGCGGATCGCCCTGCAGGGCAGTTCGGGACAGATTGCGATTCAGGCGGGGAAGGTGCTGGAGGGGACGAGAATTGGCGACAGTATTGCGGTCAACGGGATCTGCCTGACGGTCACTTCCCTGCAAAAGGATGGCTTTACCGCAGATGTGATGGCGGAGACAGTGAGACGGAGCAGCCTTTCCCGGGCGTCAAACGGAGATGCGGTCAATCTGGAGAGAGCCATGGCGGCGGATGGCCGTTTTGGCGGGCATATCGTATCGGGCCATATCGATGGTACGGGGAAAATCCTGTCCTGCCAAAGGGAGGAGAATGCAGTCTGGGTAGAGATCGGGACTTCCCCTGAGATCATGAGCCTGGTGGTAGAAAAGGGATCGATCTGCATTGACGGCATCAGCCTGACGGTAGCGAAGGTGAACAGCTCCGGATTCTGTGTCTCAGTCATCCCGCACACCGGAGAGGAAACCACCCTGCTCCGAAAACGGCCGGGAGACATGGTGAACCTGGAAAATGATGTGGTGGGGAAATACGTGCAGAAATTGCTGGGCCTGGAGACGGCGGAAAAGAAGGACAGCCGTCAGTCTGGCATCACCATGGAATTTCTGGAGGAATATCTGTAGAAGAGGAGAGATGTACAATGAACGAGCAGTATAATACGATAGAAGAGGCGCTGGAGGACCTGCGGGCAGGCAGGATTATCCTGGTTACGGATGACCCGGACAGGGAAAATGAAGGGGATATGATCTGTGCCGGAGAATTTGCCACCCAGGAGAACATCAACTTTATGGCCTGCCATGCCAAGGGTCTGATCTGTACGCCGATGAGTGCGGAAATTGCTGCCAGGCTGGGCCTGCCGCAGATGGTGGCGGACAATACCGATAACCATAGCACCGCATTTACCGTGTCCATTGACCATGTGGACACAACAACGGGAATCTCGGCGGCGGAGCGCTCATATACCATAAGGAAATGTGTGGACGATGCGACCAGGCCGGAGGACCTGCGGCGGCCTGGTCACGTATTTCCCCTGGTTTCCAGAAAGGGAGGCGTTCTGGTGCGGGGCGGCCATACGGAGGCGACCACTGACCTGATGCGTCTGGCTGGCCTGAAGGAGTGCGGAATCTGCTGTGAGATCATGGAGGACGACGGCACGATGATGCGGACGCCGCATCTCTGGGAGCTGGCGAAAAAATATGGCCTGAAATTTATTACCATCAAGCATCTGCAGGACTATTGCCGGATTCATGAAAAACACATGATCCGAGAGGCGACAGCCAAGATGCCAACCAAATACGGAGATTTTCAGATTTATGGATATGTCAATGACATTTCCGGAGAACATCACGTAGCTCTGGTGAAGGGGGAAATCGGCGACGGCGAGGATGTGCTCTGCCGCGTACACTCGGAATGCCTGACCGGAGATACCTTTGGATCGAAACGCTGCGACTGCGGTGAGCAGCTGCAAAAGGCCATGGAACTGGTGGAGGCAGAGGGGCGTGGGATTGTCCTCTATATGCAGCAGGAAGGCCGCGGTATCGGTCTGATCAATAAGCTGAAGGCATATCAGCTTCAGGAGCAGGGACTGGACACGGTAGAGGCCAATATACGGCTGGGCTTTGCGGCCGACCTGCGGGAATATTGGGCAGGGGCGCAGATCCTGTCCGATCTGGGGGTAAAATCCCTCCGGCTGCTGACGAACAATCCGGACAAGGTATACGGGCTGGAGGGCTTTGGCCTGGCCATCAGGGAGCGCGTGCCGATTGAAATCAGGCCCCAGAAGCATGATATCCTTTACATGCGGACCAAAAAGGAAAAAATGGGCCACATTTTTAATCAGATTCAGGTTTAAACAGAAAAATAGAGAAAACAGGAGGAAAAAGAAGTGAAACAGATTCAGCTGGTAGAAGGAAAAGTAGTAGCAAAAGCGGGAATGAAGGTAGGCATTGTCGCATCCAGATTCAATGAGATTATTGTAAATAAGCTGCTGGGCGGCGCAGTGGACGGCCTGGTCCGGCACGGTGTGGAGGAAGAGAACATTACGGCGGCCTGGGTGCCGGGGGCATTTGAGATTCCCGTTGTGGCAAACAAAATGGCAAAATCCGGGAAATATGATGCCGTAATCTGCGTAGGCGCGGTGATCCGGGGCGATACCACCCATTACGACTATGTGTGCAGCGAGGTATCCAAGGGAATTGCCCAGGTGGGGCTGAGCACGGGGGTTCCGGTGCTGTTTGGCGTGATCACTACGGAAAATATCGAGCAGGCAATCGCCCGCGCCGGCAGCAAGGCGGGAAACAAAGGGTATGACTGTGCGCTTTCTGCTATTGAGATGGTAAATCTGATGGAGCAACTGTAATGAAGCCGACGCTGATTTTTGACTATGACGGGACGCTTCACCAGACCATGGCAATCTATGAGCCTGCATTCCGCCGGTGCCATCAGTGGCTGGTGGAGTCCGGCTATGCGCCGGAGCAGAAAATCGGGGCCGGTCAGATCGCCGGATGGCTGGGCATGAACAGCAGAGAAATGTGGAACGCTTTTCTGCCTGAGCTTGGCGAAGAGCTCAGGGAAGAGGCCAGCAGGCGAGTGGGAGAGGCAATGGTGGAGCAGATTCGGAATCACTGCGCTATTTGGTATCCGGGCGCCGAAAAGGCGCTGGATGAGCTGAAGGCGGACGACTATGTCATGGTGATGGTGAGCAACTGCAAAATTGCATACCGGGAGGCGAACTGGCAGGTCTTTGGCCTGGGTAAGTGGTTTTCTGCTTTTTATGACTGCGAAACCTTTGGGTTTGCTCCCAAAACGGAGATTATCCGGGAGGTGCAGAAAACGTATCCGGGGCCGTTTATTGTGATCGGAGACAGACGGGGGGATCTGGAGTGCGCGAGAGCCTGCGGCAGTCTCTTTATCGGCTGCCGGTACGGGTATGGCG
The DNA here is from genome assembly GCA_019420425.1 of Clostridiales bacterium. Taxonomy (GTDB): domain Bacteria; phylum Bacillota; class Clostridia; order Lachnospirales; family Lachnospiraceae; genus JAHZHG01. Next base: position 2,922 of record JAHZHG010000170.1, on the reverse strand, counting down.
GCAGAGGAGAGCTGGAGGGAGCCGCAGGCTTCGCAGATTCGGCAGGGCAGCTTCCCGGGGAGGTAAGGCGGCTGGCGCAGGGAGAGCAGGCGGCCGGGGAGAAATAAACGGTATCCGCTGGAATAGCCGCTCCCGGCGGCAATCCGTGTACCCTGAAGGCAGGAGCACAAAGCAGATGGTGAGTGACAGGCGGGAAAAACTATGCTATTATGGAAAAACGAGATTCGGATGAATAAGCAATAAAGGAGAGAACCGCAATGTTACAGATTATCCTGCGTATATCGGCCCCCATGCTTCTGCATTTGCTGATGTCCATGCTGGTGGTGGCGGTGATGGGAGGAAGGTGGGATTCCGCCATGCTGACTGCCGCGGCAGCCATGCTTACCCTGCCCGTCGCCCTGTGGATGCTGAAAAAGGATCAGGACTTTCGAGGCAAAAAGGTACAGGGGGGAGGGATGCCCTGGTGGAGCTATATTCCTCTGGCGGCGGCCGGGGCAGCGATCAGCACCGGCTACAGCACCCTGCTGAATGTCTTTCACATCCAGGAGATATTCTCCAACCAGGTACAGGAGGAGCTGTTTTCCAGCAGCTTTCCGGTACAGTTGCTGGGCCTGGGGATACTGGCGGCAGTCACGGAAGAAATCGTGTTCCGTGGGCTGATGTATCAGCGCCTGCGGGAATATGTGGGAAAAAATACGGCGATCTTTTTGGGGGCGCTGATCTTTGCCCTGTACCATGGAAATCCGATACAGGTGATTTATGTTTTTCCGCTGGCAGTTTTAATCCTGCTGTCCTATGAAAAGTGGGGAACGCTGGCAGCGCCTATCGCATTTCATATGGGAGCAAATATCTGCTCGATCGTAATCAATTATTTTTTTGCGGGGGCGGCTTAGTATATGCGGCCGCCCAAACATCCGGGGACTTCCATATTGTATCGGACAAGGAGAAAATATGGAGCATAGGCTTAAAAAATCTGAAAACAATAAGAGAAAATAAGAAAAAACTAATTATCTGAAAATTAAATGAAAAAAAGTAGTTTACAGATGAGGAAAAATGGTGTATAGTATTGAGCAGACCCGGAAACCCGGGGAAAATGCCCCAGAGAAACAGATTGTGAAAGGAAGGGACTTATGGTTACAGAGAGCAGACGGCCACAGGAGCGGCCAGATGGTCTGTACCGTCCACAGTTTGAGCATGACAACTGCGGCATCGGTGCAGTAGTAAATGTAAAAGGGCTGAAAACCCATCAGACAGTAGTCAACGCACTCAGTATTGTAGAAAATCTTGAACACAGAGCCGGCAAAGACGCCGAGGGTAAGACAGGAGATGGTGTAGGAATCCTTGTCCAGATTTCGCACAAATTCTTTTCCAAATCCTGTAAAGCCCTTGGCGTTTTTTTAGGTGATGAGCGGGAATATGGCATTGGTATGTTTTTCATGCCCCAGGACGTATTAAAGCGGAACCAGGCCAAAAAGATGTTTGAAAGCATTGCCAAAAAGAACGGAGTTGAATTCCTGGGCTGGAGGGACGTTCCCACATGTCCCGACGTGCTTGGCCCCAAGGCCCTGGAGAAAATGCCCTACATCATTCAGGCTTTTGTCAAAAAGCCCGCCGATGTAAATAAGGGGCTGGACTTTGACCGCAGGCTCTATCTGATCCGCCGCGAGTTTGAGCAGTCCAACAATACGACGTATGTGGTCTCTCTCTCCAGCCGTACCCTTATCTATAAAGGAATGTTCCTGGTCGGACAGCTGCGCACCTTCTTCTCCGATTTACAGGATGAGGATTACGAGTCAGCTATCGCCATTGTGCATTCCCGATTCAGCACGAACACCAATCCCAGCTGGGAGCGCGCGCATCCCTACCGTTGCCTGGTGCACAACGGAGAAATCAACACCATTCGCGGAAATGCCGACAAGATGCTGGCCCGCGAGGAGAACATGGCGTCCAAATACTTCGAGGGAGATCTGCAGAGGGTGCTTCCGGTGGTTAACGCCCAGGGTTCGGACTCGGCTATGCTGGATAATACATTGGAATTCCTGATGATGAGCGGCATGGATCTGCCGCTGGCCGTGATGATCTGTATCCCCGAGCCGTGGGCCAATAACTCCGTAATGAGCCAGAAGGAGCGGGATTTCTATCAGTATTACGCGACGATGATGGAGCCGTGGGACGGCCCGGCCTCTATCCTGTTTACCGACGGCGATCTGATGGGCGCTGTCCTGGACCGGAACGGCCTGCGTCCTTCCCGTTACTACGTGACCGCGGACGGGTATGTGATTCTGTCCTCCGAGGTCGGCGTGCTGCCCGTGGATCCCACCAATATCGTGCTCAAGGAGCGTCTCCATCCCGGAAAAATGCTTCTGGTGGATACGGTTGAGGGCAAGATCATCGACGATGAAGAGCTGAAAAACAGATATGCCAGCAGACAGCCCTACGGGGAATGGCTGGACCGCTATCTGGTAAACCTGGCGGATATCAAGATCCCCAATAAAAAAGTAAAGACCTACACCGAGGAGGAGCGGGCCAGACTGATGAAGTCCTTCGGCTATACATACGAGGAATACCGCACCTCCATCCTGACCATGGCGGCAAACGGCAGCGAGGGAACCAGCGCCATGGGTATCGATACGCCGCTGGCTGTGTTGTCCAAGTCTCATCAGCCGCTGTTCAACTACTTCAAGCAGATGTTTGCCCAGGTAACCAACCCGCCCATCGACGCGATTCGTGAGGAGATCGTCACCTCCAAGACCATGTATATCGGTGAGGAAAGCAACCTGCTGGAGGAAAAACCGGAAAACTGTCAGGTGCTGAAGATTGATAACCCGATCCTGACCAATACCGACATGCTGAAAATCAAAAACATGAAGGTAGACGGCTTCAAGGTTGTGGATATCCCCATCACCTTCTATAAGAATACCA
>JAHZHG010000017.1:11397-18475 GCA_019420425.1 Clostridiales bacterium | reverse complement strand
GCCCCATTCCACCCCCAGTGAGCCGCATAGCAAACACTTCCGGGAATAAAGGAAGTCATCATATCGTCTGCGCCCATCTCAGCCGCTGCTGCGATCTGATCCTGCGCCAGCTTTTCCGCTGCCTCTCCACGCAGCTGTCCGTTCCACATCAGTTCTCCTTCTTCGCCATAGCCGTCATATACCGGAATGCCATATTTCTCCTGTATATCCGCCGCTGCGATTGCCAGACGCTCACCCTTTAACCAGGTGTCAATGCCTTCTGCAGCCGTTCTGGAGTTATCCTCATATCCGGTAAACCACCAGCAGGGCATTTCTTCAAAGAACATCGCCATCTTTTCTGCTGCCAGCTCTCTGTCCTTGTATACGGTATACGGATCATAAGCGGTGGAAAGCTGAGCGGCGAACAGATCCATATGTGCCTCTGTCATCGACAGCATTGCCTTTGCGCCGGAAGCCAGGCCTACGGCATAGATACGGGAAGTATCTACATTGTAATCGCGGATGATCTGCTCAATAATCCGGAAGTATTTCTGCTGCAGCGGACTGGATGCATAATCCATATTGCCCCATTCCGGGTCGCTTTCACATGCCAGGGTTACCACGAAGGACGGATTCTTTTCCTGATTTTCCGGAAGTCCCCATACTACACAGTCGGGATGGGTGAATAAAGCTCCGCGGTACTCTCCCGTCCAGTCGGAGTAGCTGAAGTCACCGGCGGAAAAGTGTACAACCAGCGGCAGCTCGGCAAGTCCGTCCGCTTTTTCCTCATAGCCCTCCGGAATATACAGCTGGTATCCAACATCTTCAAAAGCAAAATAGGTAAAATCATCCATACCCAGGCAGATCTCGTTTGTGGTGGAGATAAAGCAGCTGTGATCTCCCACCGGAGCGGATGCCGGAATAATTGCGCCTGAGCAGGTTACAATATCATTTACCTGATAGAACTGGAACTCCGGAAGCTGCTCTCTGCGGCTGGCCGTCGGGTTGAACGTAACGTATGAGGTATAGGAGAAATAATTCTCACTCTCCAGACCCAGGTTCAGGAATACGTATTTCCCTTTCAGCTGCACATCGTCCTTGATTCCGCTGTTGTTTACGTATACCGTGGTGATGTCGCGGTCATTTGCCAGCATATACGTCACTGTTCCGGGATACTGCATATTCTGCGGAACAGAAATAGCCGGAATCTCTTCTGAATATTCCAGTCTCAGTGCGGTAACGGTCTCCCCCCACTCCAGAACCTCTGTTACAATGCTGGCCTCCACCAGATGCGGAGCCTCTTCCGCTTCTTCTGCCGCGAATACATTCGTTCCCAGCATACACACCAGAACAAGCATAACTACCCATTTCAAACGCTTCATCTTTTTCCTCCTTTTCTTGGTAAAACTGTGTTTGATTTGATGAAAAAAGTCTACCAAATTCCCGCAAACATTACTATAACTATTGTTTTTCATACTTTCACTTTTGTTTGTTTTTTACCCCAAGTCATCTTTTTTGCTTTCTTGTTTTTCTTTTTTCTCTCTGTTATAATGAAAATAGCTTTATATTTGCCTTAAGAGGACAGCATCATGAACAATTCCGAAAAAACTTCTTATTTCCACTCGCTGCGCGGAAAGCTCATCCTGTGGATCATTATTTTATTATTGCCTATCCTTGTCCTCCTGCTGGTCTGCACCACTGCGATTACCCGATCCTTCGAGCAGCAAATGGACGCCTATGTGCAGGAAATGGTCAGCCCCTTTCGGGCGGAAATCGACGCCCTTCTGGCTGCTGCCAGGCGCTATATCGCCGAGCAAACGCTGGATTTGTCGGTGATGGATTCTCCCGACGTCCGGCATCAGCTGGAGAATTTGCAGAAAACGCAGGCTCTGGGCGACCAGATTTCCGATAATCTTGCCGCTTATCCGGACATTAATGCCATATTTTTATATAACGGAACTGACCTGTGGTTTATCTATAATTATGACTGCTCCTATCCGCCGAACCAGGGCGCAGCTGCCTATCTGGAAGCTTATCTTGCTGAATATCCGGAGGATTCTCCGATTTTCCAGGCCGGCTATCTCCCCTTTTCCACAAATGGGACGGGCTGGCTGTTCAGTGCGATCAATGTCCCCGGAGGGATCATCGGCTGCTGGTTTCAGGATACCTCTCTGCTCCAGTCCCTGAACAAGGCAAAGCTTCCCGGCCTGGAAGCCGCCGTGTTCTCTGACGCCGAAGGCCAGCCGCTGAACGCCGCTTTTGCCGGAGAATGGGACAACTGGCATTCCGACTACTTTGTCACCGAGCAGGCCCTTTCCTCAGCGCCCCTTACCCTTACCGCATTCTGGGACCGCGGGGTCATTTTTTCCGCTCTTTATCATGTGGTATACCTCGTCGCAGTCTGTCTGCTTATCGTTGCTGTGCTCTATATCGGATACGTTTTCTTTATCGGAAGATCCGTTATCCGCCCCCTGAACCGGCTGGTAAAGGTCATCCGCGGAATGGGGAAAACCAATTTTGCCGAAATAGAGGTGTCTCCCAGGGATCCGACCGAGGTTCAGGATGTTTTCCGGGCGCTGAATTCCATGACCCGCGAGGTAAAGAATCTGAAAATCCGGGTATATGAGGAACAGCTGGTCAAACAGAACACGCAGCTGCAGCTTTACCAGCTGCAGTTAAAGCCGCATTTTTTCCTGAATGTATTCAATACGATCATCAGCTTTGCCCGCACCTCCAACTACGACATGGTACAAAAGCTGACGCTTTTTCTCGCCGCACACTGCCGGTATGTATTATACAATACCCGATTTGTTACGGTGGAGGAAGAGCTTGAATATACCCAGAATTATATGGATATCCAGACCATTTGGCATACTTCTCCGGCCAGCCTGCACTATCACACGGAGGTATCGGAAAGTGTTCTGGACTACAGCATTCCCATTCTCTGCATTCAGATCTTTGTGGAAAACGCACTGAAGTATGCACGAAGCTCGGATAAGCAGGTGGATATTCTGGTGTCCGCCGGTTTCTGTCCCGGCAGGGAGGAGGAACTGTTCCGGATTATGATTGACGATACCGGAGGCGGCTTTTCGCCGGAGGAGCTTAAGGAGCTGGCCCGCGAGGCGGCTGAACCTTCCTGTAAAACCCGGGATCATGGGATCGGCATTGCCAATGTGCGCCAGCGCCTGAGCCTGTTGTATCATGGCCGGGCGTCCGCCTCCTTCTCCAACAATCCAAAAGGCGGCGCGCATGTGGAGCTGATTTTCCCCGTTGAAATCGATGAAAAGGAGCCTGCCCAATGAAAAAATGCATATGGTTACTGCTTTTGCCGGCATTGCTTTTTTCTCCCTCTATGCCGGCCGGCGGGGAGACTGCCGTCCCTACGCTCACCGTGCCTATTCTTTATGAAAAGGAAATCCCCGCTGATATGGACGAAGTCAGGAAGGCGGCAGATGCCCTGGTGTATCAGAAAATGGGAATCCGGATTAACCTGGTTCCGCTGCTGTTTAACGCCTCCTCTTCCAATACGGACCAGCGGAGAATCTCCGAGCTGTCCTATCTGGAAAAGCAGGGGGTTTATTTTGACGTGCTCCCGGATACCCTTCCGAATGCTTCGTTTATTCCGCTGGATTCCCTGCTTGAAGCGTATGGGCAGGACATTTTAAGCATTGTAAATGCGAATCAGCTTTCCCTGCTGTCAACAGACGGGGAGCTTGACCGTCTCCCCTCGGTCAGCGACTATGTGTCCTCCTTTGGCATCACCATGCGCAAAGACCTGGTAGAAAAATACGGGCTGGATTTGTCACAGGTAAAGCGCTTCAGCGACCTGGACGCCATCTTTGCGCAGGTGAAGGAAAATGAGCCTGCGCTTTATATGGTCTGCGGCTATCGGACGGGGCGCGGCTTTGTCAACCGCCTGACCTCTGCATTGATCGATGTGGCGCCTGTCTGCATCCGTTCCCAAACGGAGCCGGATACACTGCTGAATTATTATGCTACCGATGAATACCTGGACATGGTATCTACTTTTTACCGCTGGAATCAGAATGACTATATCCCGCCTGCCCTCTCTTTCCAGAACCTGACCGCCTCGGATCTGGTGGAGGCCGGTATTTTGTTTTCCTACTTTTCGGCCTACAAGCCCGGCGGCGCCCTCGAGGAATCCGTCAGCTGCGGGCAGGAAATGGTATCCGTCCAGCTGATCGAACCGATGGTGACGGAATTTTCCCTGTCCTCAACGGTTCACTGGGGAATCAGCGATACCTGTGCATACCCGGAGAAGGCGATGGAATTTTTAAACCTGCTGTACACCGACAGCGACCTGACCAATCTGCTCATTTATGGGATAGAGGATCTGCATTATTCGGTTCAGCCGGACGGGACCATTGATTATCCTGACGGTATCGATGCGCAAACCGTTGCCTATCAAAATACCCAGCCCTGGCTGCTTCCCAACCAGTTTCTCTCCTCTATCTGGAGCGAAACCAACCCGCTCCTCTGGGAGGAGACCAGGCAGTTTAATGAATCCGCTGTGGTTAAGGATACGCTGTATTTTGATTTTGACACCAGCGCCATTTCCGGCCAGATCGCCGCGCTTGAGCAGATCCTGGCAGCCTATACCTATGGCCTGGAATCCGGTCAGCTTGACCCGGACTATTATCTGCCGCGGATGCTCGCGGAAATGGAGGACGTGGGAGTGGACGAGGTTCTCGCAGAAACGCAGAGGCAATTTGATCTATGGTTAAAAGAGGGTGAACATTCATGAATATATTACTGGTTGATGATGAACGATCTGCTGTAGAAGGCTTGTTCCATATGCTTGACTGGAAAAAGCTGTCCATTGATGAGGTCTACACTGCGTTTTCCATGGAAGAGGCCATTGGGCAGTTTACCGCTCATCCGATAGAACTCCTCCTTACGGATATCGAAATGCCTGACGGCACAGGGCTGGATCTGATCCAGTGGTGCAATACCCGGCATCTCCCCTGTACCAGTATTATCCTGAGCGGCTATCCCAACTTTCATTTTGCCCAGCGTGCAATCACCCTTGGGGTATTTGAGTACCTGCTCAAGCCGGTATCGGACAGCAAGCTGGAAGAAGCTCTGAAAAAGGCGGTGAACGCCATCCGGACGCAGACCCCATCTGCCGCTCAGGATACGGATAACGCCTTAATCAGCAATATCAAAACCGATATTTACGAACACATCTCCCTGGAGATTTCCCGGAATGATATTGCCGCCCACGTGAATCTTTCCCCTGCGTATCTTTCCACCTTTTTTAAAAAGGAAACCGGCACTACCATCAACGATTTCATCCGGCAGGAGCGGATCAATTTTGCCAAACGTCTGCTGAAGCAGACCAACCTTCCGGTTACCATGATCGCACAGAATGTGGGCTACAATTCCATGGCCTATTTTTCTTCCACGTTCCGTGCGCTCACCGGCTGTACGCCGCGGGAATACCGCAGTTCCCATGAAGCGTTATAAAGCGCATAACAAAACGATCAAGCCATTCCACCTGAATCGGCCTGATCGTTTTTGTGCTGCGCTATGCGCAGCTTCTGCACCTTATTTCACTTCGATTAATTCGTATTCGCTGTTTCCCAGTCCAATCTTTACGGCGTGCTCAATGGCGCTTCGCCAGTTGGTCTCCGGGCTGACGGTGGAGAAATGGTCTCCGTGCTCGTGATGATTATGTATGGCCTCCCCCAGCAGGCTGTCGGGCAGGGGCTGCTGCGCATTTACCGCATCCGCACAGGCCACATCCAAAGCAACCGGGTCAAAGGAGGCAAACATGCCCACATCTCCCACAATCGGCGCGTCGTTTTCCGCATGGCAGTCGCAGTACGGGGAGACATCGATCACCAGGCTGATGTGGAAATGCGGCCTGCCGTGACAGACGGCCAGGCTGTACTCCGCAATCTTGCGGTTCAGGATGTCATTGGATTCATCGGATGCCGCAGCCACTGCATCCATGGGACAGACGCCGATGCATCTGCCGCAGCCCACGCATTTGCTGTGATCGATGGACGCCTTTTTGTCTGCCACCACCGCCGCGTCATGGGCGCAGATTTTGCTGCATTTTCCGCAGCCTACGCAGCGCTCGGTAATCACATGGGGCTTGCCTGCGCTGTGCATTTCCATCTTGCCGGCCCGGGAGCCGCAGCCCATACCGATATTTTTCAGGGCGCCGCCGAAGCCGGTGGTCTCATGGCCTTTGAAATGGCTGAGGGTGATAAACACGTCCGCATCCATGATCGCGTGACCGATTTTCGCTTCCTTGACGTACTCCCCGTTGGGCACGGGAACCAGGGTCTCATCGGTTCCCTTCAGGCCGTCTGCGATGATGACATGGCAGCCGGTGGAAAACGGAGAGAACCCGTTCTCGTAGGCGGAATCGATGTGATCCAGTGCATTTTTTCTGCCGCCCACATAGAGGGTGTTGCAGTCTGTGAGGAAGGGCTTTCCGCCCAGCTCCTTTATCACATCCGCCACTGCCTTGGCATAGTTGGGACGGAGGAAGGCCAGATTGCCCGGCTCTCCAAAATGAATCTTAATCGCTGCATACTGTTTTTCAAAGGGGATCTCTCCGATCCCCGCAGCTTTAATTAGCCGTTTCAGCTTTTTCGGGAGAGAATCCCCGTTTTTCACTCGTAAATTTGTAAAGTAAACCTTAGATTTGTCCACGCCTGCTGTCTCCTATGTCTATTTATTTTTTTCGATTCTGTCTTTGATTTCCAGGTAATTGCAGATTACCTCTACCGCACCGTCAATGCCCAGTATGCCCGTATCAATGGACAGGTCATAGCTGGCTGCCTCGCCCCACTTTTTATCTGTCTGATAGTTATAGAAGCTGGCACGCTTTTTGTCACGCTTGTTCATCATATCCCGCGCCTTTGCCTCGGTCAGATTCTCCCGCTCGGAGATCCGCTTGATCCGGGATTCCCGGCTGGCGTGGATAAATACGGAAGTCAGCCCCGGAGTCCCTTCCAGAATATAATCGGCTCCCCGGCCGATGATTACGCAGGATTCCGTCGCCGCAATCTTTTTCAGTGTATCGAACTGTGCCTGATAGATCTGCTGATCCAGAGTCGGCCCT
>JAHZHG010000017.1:0-11387 GCA_019420425.1 Clostridiales bacterium | reverse complement strand
ATGGTCGGATATACATCCATCACGATAGAATAAAGCAGGCTGTTGGTCGGCTTCTCGTCATAGTTCTGCAGAACCTTTTCGCAGATTCCGCTTTCCTTTGCCGCACGGGAAAGCAGCTCCTTATCATAAAACTCGATACCCAGCCGCTTTGCCAGCCGTTCTCCTACCAGATGTCCCCCACTGCCAAACTGACGTCCAATAGTAACAATAACCTTTTTTGCCATACGCTGTCCCTCCTGTCTTATGCCTTTGCACGTCTTGCTGTTTTGTTTATATTATAGCATAAAAATTCATACAGCAAAACAAAAAAATTTGTTCATTTTTGTTTATATTCAGCCCGGCATTTTTTCTATCTCTTCTTATTTCCTTTGCATCTTATCGGGAAATGACGTATAATGGAGCTATCAGTCGATTTTACGGAGGTTCTGTTATGAATAAGTTAATTTCACTTCTTCCGGTAACTCTGCCTGATCAGGCAGTTACGATTATTACCCTCGTGTTTGCCGCACTGGCATGCTTTCTGGGATACCGTCTGCTGAAGGTCTGGATTGGACTTGCCGGGCTTTTGCTTGGCGCCGGCGTCGGTTGGTTCGTGGCCGACTTTTTCCTGGATAACCGCTGGATTATCCTGGCCGTCAGCGCGCTGGTCGGACTGCTGTTCTGCTTTCTGGCCTTCCGCGTATACCTGCTGGGCGTTTTCCTTTTCTGCGGGCTGGCGGCCGGACTGCTTATCCAGCTGATTCCCGTGCCTGACGGACGGCTGTGGGAGATTGTCCTGCCGGCCGGCAGTGTGATCGGCGGGCTTCTCGCCGGATTGATCAGCGTCAAGCTTGTGCGCCCCTGTGTGATCCTGATTTCGGCCGCGTACGGCGGATTTACTCTGGCATCCGGAGTAATCCGGCTGGCCGATTACCAGAATGACCTGATTTTCCTGATCATCGGCGCGCTGCTTCTGCTCATCGGTGCGATTGTTCAGTTTGTTACCACACATAAGCGAAAAAGCTGACAGCCTGCGGGACCGGATATTACATTCCGGCCCCGCAGGCTGTTTTCATGTCTCTGGCTGAATTAATCTTCTACACTGATTCCCGCTGTCTCAATGATGAATTTCACGCTGCTGCCCTCGCCCGGATTTTCTCCGGTAAAGGTGCTGTAGGCTTCTCCCGCATCCATGACCTCTTCCAGGCGGTCCAGGATATCCTGGACATCTCCCTCCATCAGGTCAGTCAGCTTGCTGATTCCTTCCTCGTCAAATTCCTTCATTCCGTCTTTTAGTTCCTCTGCGCCGTCATACAGCTCATCTACGCCGTCCGCCAGCTCGCTGCCGCCGTCTGCCAGCTCGGCGGTTCCGTTCTTCAGCTGAGTGCCTCCACTTGCCAGCTGGGCAATTCCTCTGCTCAGCTCACCTGCTCCGGATACCAGCTGATCTCCGCCGTCTGCCAGCTGGCCGATACCGCTGGAGAGCGCCGCCGCCCCTGTGCTCAGCTGGGCGCTGCCCTCTGCTGCCTGGGAAGCTCCCTGTGCCAGCTGGGAGGCTCCGCTGATCAGTGCGCTGCTGCTTCCGGTGAGCGCCGCCGCTCCTGCGTTCAGTGCAGAGCTGCTTCCGCTCAGCGCCGCTGCTCCCGCATTCAGCGCAGGGCTGCTCTGCGTCAGCGCCGCTGCCCCTGCATTTAATGCAGGGCTGTTCTGCGTCAGCGCTGCTGCCCCTGCGCTCAGTGCAGGACTGTTCTGCGTCAGCGCTGCTGCCCCTGCGTTCAGCGCAGAGCTGCTTCCGCTCAGCGCAGCCGCTCCTGCATTCAGTGCAGGACTGCTCTTTGTCAGCTCTTCTGCCCCTGCATTCAGCGCAGGGCTGCTCTTTGTCAGCTCCTCTGCTCCCGCGTTTAACGCAGGACTGCTCTTTGTCAGCTCCTCTGCTCCCGCGTTCAGCGCAGGACTGCTCTTTGTCAGCTCCTCTGCTCCCGCATTCAGCGCAGGGCTGTTCTGCATCAGTGCCGCCGCTCCTGTGTTCAATGCAGAGCTGCTTCCGCTCAGCGCAGCCGCTCCTGCATTTAATACCGGACTGTTCTGCGTCAGTTCGGATGCTCCCGCGTTCAGCGCAGGGCTGCCCTTTGTCAGCTCTTCAGCTCCTTTATTAAGCGCTGTGCTGTTCTGCGTCAGCGCAGACGCACCCGTACTCAGCTCCTCACCGCTCTTTTTCAGCGCTTCTGCGCCGCCGCCAAGCTCCTCATTCTCACCGGCCAGCTGCTCGGCTCCTGCCTGCAGCTTTCCGGTTGCCTCTGCCGCTGTCTCTGCGCCCGACGTAAGCCCGGAGCCGGAAGCCAGAAGCTGATCCGCACCGGCGGTCAATGTACCTGCCCCTGCCAGAATAGTCTGAATTCCTGCCGCTGCCTGCGTGTTTCCGCTTTCTATCTCGGCCAGCGTTTCACTTAGCGTCTGGAAATCCGCCGTATCCCGGAAGGCTATCCATGCGTCCAGCGCACCCTGCTGCAGCTGGATATCGTTCTGCAGATATCCAATGCTGGTGACCAGGGCCTCCGTATATGTTCCATATGCATCAGAATACATGTTCAGCAGCGCTTCGGCTCCTTCGGGCAGATTTCCCAGCTGGTTCTGTACGTCCAGCAGTGTGGTCAGCACTGCCTGATTTTCGTTAATAGAGGTAGTCAGGCTTTGGATGGCCGTATCTGCTGCCGCCTTTGCCGCATCCAGATTATCCACAGAAGTCTTTGCCGTTCCGGCTGCTGCCGCCGCTGCAGTCAGCTTTTTATCCAACTCTGCCTTACTTCCCTCCCCGGCCATCTGTTTTACTCCCTGAGCCAGCTGCGTGGCTCCTGCCACGTATGCGTTTATGCCAGAGGTCAGCTCTGTCTCCTTCTCTTTATAGGAAGCAAAGCCGCCCGACAGGCTTTCCACTCCGGCCATATAGCGGTCCAGACCGGTCAGCAGCTTATTTGTCCCGGTGGTATACTGGCCTACGCCCGCTGCAAGACGGTCAGCGCCGGACGTGTACTGGCTCACCCCTGCCGCAAGGCTGTCGGCTCCCGACGTATATTGGCTCACCCCTGCCGCTAGACTGTCGGCTCCCGACGTATATTGACTCACTCCCGCCGCTAGGCTGTCGGCTCCCGACGTGTACTGGCTCACTCCCGCCGCAAGCTTATCGGCTCCTGCGGTGTACTGGCTTACCCCTGCCGCAAGCTTATCGGCTCCTGCGGTGTACTGGCTCACCCCTGCCGCAAGCTTGTCGGCCCCGGACGTGTACTGGCTCACCCCTGCCGTCAGCTTATCGGCTCCTGCGGTGTACTGGCTTACTCCCGCCGCAAGCTTGTCGGCCCCCGACGTGTACTGACTCACTCCCGCTGCCAGGCTGTCGGCTCCCGATGTGTACTGGCTCACTCCCGCCGCAAGACTGTCGGCTCCCGACGTGTACTGGCTCACTCCCGCCGCAAGGCTGTCGGCTCCCGACGTATATTGGCTCACCCCCGCTGCCAGGCTGTCGGCTCCCGACGTGTACTGGCTCACTCCCGCCGCAAGGCTGTCGGCTCCCGACGTGTACTGATACACACCGTTGGCCAGCGTCCCGGCGCCCGCCGTATACTGATTAATTCCGTCCTGCAGCTCGGCGCTGCCCGCCGCCAGGCTGCTGTTGCCTTCCGCCAAGGCATCTACTCCGGCGGTCAGCGCTCCCTTCTGGTCATCCAGCTCATGGATTCCGGCAGAGAGGGTGCCGATTCCGGAAACCAGCGCGCCCTTGCTCTTATTCAGCGTATCCAGGCCGTCGCTCAGCTCTCCCATTTTTTCATCCAGCGTAGCGGTTCCGTCAGTCAGATCCCCGCAGGCATCCTTCAGCTCCTTCACTCCGTCAGCCAAATCTCCGCTGCCGTCCACGAGCTTTGTGGATGCCTCCTTCAGCTCATCGATGGAATCCATCAGATCGTCCAGGCTGCTCACCTTATCCAGACCAAACTCATCCAGACCGCCTGCTACAGCCACCGTCGCCGTCATCGACAGCTCAAAGTTTTCCGCATCTGCTGTTACCTCCACATAGTCCGGCAGCTCAATGTTCTCCGTCAGCTCGGTTTCCTTCAGCTTCAGGCTCTCGGCCAGTCCCGGAAAGCCCATGCCCACCACAATGTCCTTGCTGCCGTCCGAGATCACCTTTCCATTCGTCACCTCCACATTGGAAAAATGCTCGACGGGAAGAATCAGCGCTGTCACCATGGAGAATGGCGTGTACACCTCCCCGGATTTGGCCTTGTTGATATAGTCAAACCGGATTTTCACCTTTCCGCTTTTGCCTGCCAGATCCTCTCCGGCAATCTCCTGGCCATCCAGATAGTACGTCACCTTTACCTCTACCGGCAGTTCCTTATCCGAGGTGCCCTGATAATAGATATCCTTTCCGTCTGCCTGCCAGGTCAGCTCTGTCCCGTCCTGGGAAAAGGTTTCGTCTCCTTTTACGTTTTCGATGTCGGCGAGCTCGCTTCCATCCTTCAGCTCGCTCTTTCCCTCCGGGTTTTTCAGCCAGTTGCTGACAATGACTTTGCTCGTATTGCCCGATGCATCGGCCTTTACGTACACCGTCTCCTCCTTGGGGGCGCGCTCCTCAGCCTCGATACTGCCCATGCTTCCCCAGCATGCGGTTCCGGCTACCACTGCCGCCATTCCCGCTGCCGCTGTCCGGATTACTTTCTTATTTCTGTTCATACGTTTTGCTACCCTTTCTTTTTCTTCGGGACGAATCCTATGGACGTCCGCACAATGATTGGATCAAATGCCATAAACATCGCCGGCAGGATAAAGATAACCACCAGCGTACTGATAATCGCTCCCCTGGACAGCAGGGTGGTAATCGAACCGATCATATCGATCTTCGAATACATGCCCACGCCGAAGGTCGCAGCGAAAAAGCTGATTCCACTGACAATAATCGACTTCATGGAGGAGCGGTGCGCCAGCCGGATGGACTCCACCTTGCTCTTTCCCTGGCTCCTGGCCTTCTGATACTTGCTAGTCATCAGTATCGCATAGTCCACCGTGGCTCCCAGCTGGATCGTACCGATGACGATGCTGGCCACAAATACCAGAGGCGTATTTGTATAATAGGGAATCGCCATATTCACAAATATGGCAAACTCAATTACCGCTACCAGGATGAACGGCAGGGAAATCGATTTAAACACGATCATAATGATTACAAAAATAGCTGCTATGGATACAATATTCACATTCCGCAGATCGATATCCGTAACATCCTCCAGATCCTTCATCAGCGGCGCTTCGCCGATAACCATGGAGTCCGGGCTGTAGCTTTTCACGATTTCATCCACCCGGGCAATCTGAGCGTTTACCTCATCAGTGGCGCTCCGGTAATCGGAGGCGATGAATTCCACCTCATAGTTTTCGCTCTGCAGCATACTTCGCATATCCTCGGGAATCATCTCCTCCGGAAAGCCGCTGCCTACCAGGGAGTTCATGCCGATGGCCCACTTTACGCCGTCCACCGCACTGATTTCGTCCATCATCTTCTGCTTATCCTTGGCCGCCATGCCGTTTTTCAGCATAACCATGTATACGTTGCTCAAATGGAACTCATCGCTGAGCTTTTCGTTGGCCACCGCGCTCTCCAGATCATCCGGAAGAGACTGGTCAATGTTGTAGTATACGCTGACATTGTTGTTTCCGTATATTGCCGGATAAAGAAGCACGGCGAAAATCACCAGCCAAATGATATAATGCTTCGTAATAAAATCTGAAATCTTATCCAGATTCGGGATCAGTGATTTATGCTTTGTCTTTTCAATGGCCCGGTCAAAAATCAGGATCATGGAGGGAAGCACGGTGACACAGCAAATCACACCGATAATTACCCCCTTGATCATGACGATTCCAATGTTTTTCCCCAGGGAAAAGGTCATAAAGCAGAGGGCAAAGAATCCGGCCACCGTCGTCACTGAGCTGCCCGCGATGGATTTAAAGGTATTGGAGATGGCGTGGGCCATGGCCCGCTTTTTATCACCGTCAAAGCGTATCTTGTTTTCCTCGTAGGTGTTCAGCAGGAAAATGGAATAGTCCATGGTTACGCCCAGCTGAAGTACGGCGGTCAGCGCCTGTGTAATATAAGAAATTTCTCCCAGGAAAATGTTGCTGCCCAGATTATAGACAATGGCCATGCCTATACTCAGCAAAAAGAGGATCGGCACCACAAAGGATTCCATCGTCAGAAACAGCACCAGCAGAGAAAGCAGGCTGGCGATCACCACGTATATCGGCATTTCCTCTAGGGAGAGGTTTTTAATATCGGTAACCACGCCGGACATTCCGCTGATGAAGCACTGCTCCCTGCACAGGGTACGCATCTCGCTCACCGCCTGCATGGTTTCGTCCGCCGAGGTCGTATGGTCAAACAGGGCGATCATCATCGTTGCATTTCCCTGGTTGAAGGCTTCCTCCAGCTTATCCGGGAGCATCTCGATCGGAACGGAGATATCCACGATGCTGTCATACCAGAGCACATCCTTTACGTGTTCTACCTCACTGATCCTTTCCTTAAGCTTTACCACATCCTTCGGTTCCATGTCCTCCACGATCACCATGGAAAACGCGCCCATACCGAACTCATCCACCATAATGTCCTGACCGTCCACCGTTTCCAGCGTATCCGGCAGGTAGCTCAGAATGTCGTAATTGATTCTGGTATTCACATAGCCGATTCCGGAAGGGATGAGCAGCAGCAGACTCAGGATGAAAATGGGAATCCGCAGTTTCACGATCATCTTTCCTATTTTTACCATAATTCTCCTCCTCAAATGACCAATAGTCATTTATTGCGGAAAATATTCTGCCACAAAACTGACCGATAGTCAATACTGTTTATAGTATTTTTAGAAACTTTGGGAAATCCTTCGTTTTGGAATAAAAAAATTGACTTTCGGTCAGTTTTGTATCATAATAGAATTATATCCTGGCAGTAACCGAGTATAAGAATAGGAGCTTCCAAGCCATGAGCAAACTGGAAAACAATAAGAAAAAAAAGATGGACGCCCTCCTGAACACCGCCTTTGAGCTGTTCAACTCCAAGGGCATCCAGAAAACGTCCATTTCTGATATCGTAGAAAAAGCAGGCGTCGCCAAAGGCACCTTTTACCTCTATTTCACGGACAAGTACGACCTGCGAAACAAGCTGATCTCCCACAAGGCTAATGAACTGTTTCAGCAGGCATATGCCGCCATGAAAAAAACAGACCTGACCTCCTTTGAGGATCAGATCATTTTCATGGTCAATTCGATAATCGACGCCCTTTCTGCAGATCGTTCCCTGCTGACGCTGATCTCCAAGCATCTGAGCTGGGGCCTGTTCAAGCACGCCATGTATCAGTCCGATTCGGACTACGACAAAAATGTATTTGAGGTATATGAGCAGATTATTGCAGAATCAGGCCGGACGCTCGTCCAGCCTGAGATTATGGTTTATTTGATTGTAGAGCTGGTGGGCGGCGCAATTTACAGCCCGATTCTCTATTCCCAGCCGGTGCCCGTGGATGAGATCAAACCCTATCTCTACGAAAACATCCGGCATATCATCCGCCGTCATACCTCCGCCCCGCTCTTATAAGCGTTAAACGGCGTTTTCCGCCGCACCGTCTGCCGTCTGCTGTGCTCTCCGGGATATTTTCCGGACACAGCTTATGCACACCGGCAGGATATAGCAGCAGGCGGCGATCCATGCCGTCTGATCGGCAAAGCAGATTGCCGTGTAGCCATACCTTGGCACAAATATACGGCTGACTGCAATTCTCGCCACCATTTCTGCCAGACCGGCAAATACCGCTATTCCGGAATAGCCCAGCCCCTGCGTACACATCCGCGTCACATTCAGCATACCGAGACACCAGAAGAAATATCCCAGGCACCGCACAAATTTGGCTGAAGCGTCGAGCACCTCCACCTCCTCGGCGCTGACAAACAGCATAGAAAGCGTTCTTCCAAAAATATTCATCACCAGGCCGGCGAAAAGGCCATACAGTATCCCAATACAGATTCCTTCCCTGAGCCCCTGCTTGATCCGGTCAACCTTTCCGGCTCCCAGATTCTGACCACAGAAAACCGACGCCGCAGTGGCCACCGCGTCAAACGGGCACAGCAAGAACTGCTTGATCCGCGTGCCTGCGGTAAATCCAGACACATATACGCTCCCCAGCCCGTTGTTTGCGGACTGCATCACCATGCTACCGATAGCCGTAATGGAATACTGCAGGCCCATGGGAAGCCCCATCACCAGCATGGTCTTTATCCCGCTTCCGGTTATCCGCATGTCCCTGCGGGACAGCCTCAGCATAGGGACACGCCTGTAGATAAAGCGCAGGCACAGCAGTCCGCTGACTGCCTGGGCGGTTATCGTGGCAATGGCCGCTCCCGCGCAGCCCCACTTCAGCACCAAAATGCAAAACAGATCCAGGAAAATATTCAGCACCGTAGAAAAAGCCAGGATCAGGAACGGAGTCCTGCTGTCCCCCACTGAACGCAAAATGCTGGAGAGCAGATTGTACAACAGGGTAAAGGGCAGCCCCAGAAAAATCACCAGCAGATACTGATACGCATTCCCGTAAATATCCTCTGGTGTGGACAGCAAATGCAAAATATTCGGACAGAGGAGCGAACACGCCAGCGTCAGAATCACCGCTGCCGCTGCGGTCACCGCCGCCGCATGAAAAACATGACCCCTCACCGCGTCCCCATCCCCCGCGCCAAAGCTCTTTGCGATGGGAATGCCAAATCCGCAGGAAATCCCAATACAAAAGCCCAGCACCAAAAACTGCACGCTGCTCGTGGCCCCCACGCCCGCCAGTGCGTTCACCCCGAGAATACGGCCCACGATAGCTGAGTCAATCATATTGTACGTCTGCTGCAGCAGATTCCCTGCAAGAAGGGGCAGGGCAAATTGGAGAATCAGCTTCAGCGGACTACCTTCTGTCATGCTTTTTGTCATATGTACAACTCCCTCCAAATTCACTTAATTTTTAATCATACTCCTCTTTCCGCCAAAATACAATCCCGGATATGCAAAACACAGATTGCCTTACTCCGCGAAAACAGGTATACTGTGATCAGATAAACAGGAAACGAGGAATCCGGAAAATGGATGAGAAAGCTTCTACTCTTTGGACACGAAACTTTACGATTATTACGCTGGGAACGGTTGTGTCCCTGATTGGAAATGCGATTGCCGGCTTTGCCATGGGGCTGTTAGTCCTGGACTATACCGGCTCTACCTTTCTGTATGCCCTTTTTATGGTCATGTACAATCTGCCCAAGGTTCTCGCCCCCACGCTCGCCGGGCCCTTTGTTGACAAATTTTCCAGAAGAAAAACGATCTATACGCTGGATTTTGTCAGTACCTTTCTCTATGGAATTTTTGCCTGGCTCATTCTCAACGGGTATTTCAACTATGGCTTTCTCATTGCCGGCTGTCTGATTCTGGGCACCATCGACAGCGTATATCAGGTGGCGTTTGACAGCTTTTATCCCATGCTGATTTCCGCGGGCAATTATACAAAAGCATACTCCATCCAGAGCACGCTGGAAAGCCTGACCATGCTCATGATTCCGGTATCGGCCTTTTTGTATAACCTGATCGGTATCGGCCCGCTGTTTCTGTTCAACATGGCCAGCTTTTTTATCGCAGCGGTGATGGAAACCAGGATTACTCCGGTTCAGGAAACCTACGCGGAAAAAAAGGAAGAAGGCTTTGGGCTCGCCCAGTACAAAAAGACCTTTCGGGAAGGCGTTGCCTATCTGCGAAACGAAAAAGGCCTGCTGGTTATTACCGCATATTTTGCAGTGACCATGTTTGCTTCGGGCGCAGTCTCCACGATTGTCCTGCCCTATTTTAAGCTGAATTATCCGCATGGGGAATACGTCTATATGCTTACTATGGGCTGGACGATGGTGGGCAGGCTGATCGGCGGTGCCGTCCATTACCGGATCAGATATCCGGTAAACAAAAAGTACATCATCGCCCTGTGTGTGTATTTTTCGGTTTCGCTCATTGACGGCACCATGCTGTATGTCCCGCTGCAGGTTATGTCTGTGATGTGCTTTGTGGAGGGGATTCTAGGGGGAACTTCATATAATATCCGGCTTTCCGCCACACAGAGCTATGTACCGGATGAGAAAAAGGGACGTTTCAATGGGATTTTTCAAATGGCAAACATGCTGGGGCTTCTCCTTGGGCAGTTCCTTTCCGGCGTACTGACTGCCTTTATGCCCGAGCGGCTGGTTCTGAGCCTGTTTATGCTGCTGAACCTGCTGGCTGCCATTGTCCTTATCGGCGGAAACCGGCGGGATGTGGAAATATTATATAACCGCCAGGCATAACGCTGGCCATCTCTGCTCAGGAAATGGTTTCACTTTATCCTCCCCTGTATCCCCAGATAGTCCATGAGGGCTGTTTCTAGGATTCTGGAATAATTCACACTCTGCTCTTCTGCAATCCGCTTGAGCCATGCAGGGAGAGTAATGTTCGTCTTGACCCGTTTGTTA
The DNA here is from genome assembly GCA_019420425.1 of Clostridiales bacterium. Classification (GTDB taxonomy): domain Bacteria; phylum Bacillota; class Clostridia; order Lachnospirales; family Lachnospiraceae; genus JAHZHG01. The sequence continues at coordinate 845 of JAHZHG010000017.1, read as the reverse complement.
TCCATTTCGTTTTTTACCAGATCCGGAAAAATCCTTACGGGAAAGATCAGACAGCCTTCTGTATCCTCTGCGGGCAATGCCCGCGAAGGCTCCGGCGCAGTCTCCCCCTCACATTCCAGGGAATAAATGTGCAGACCGACGGCTTCTGCTGCCATCTTCTGCGCCTCTTCAAGCGTTCTTCCATAACTGATGCATCCGGGAAGATCCGGAAAAAATACACCATATCCACCATCCACTGCAGGCTCCAGCACTGCCAGATAAATCATTTTACGCATATATGCCACTCCTTTAATTTCTAAATCACGGAGGATTATTTCAGCCCCGCCTGTTTTAAAATACTATTTAACGTACCTCTTGGAAGATCCCCGGAATGGAGCGGAACGGTAACTTTTCCCGGCTTGGTAGGATGTTCCAGATTAATGTGCGAGCCTCTTTGCCTGGTTTCCATCCAACCATCCCGATGAAGTTCCTTTAGCATTTCCTTTGCTGTCACGGTAGTATCCTTTCCGACCTTATTATGCGCCCATTTCATACGCATGTCAAGTGCTCACATATGCAAAAATTTTCCTTTCAATTTTATTTACGCATTATATTAGTAATTTCAATAGATATATACAATTTGTTGCTTCATTTTTCATATCAACTATACTACTACATTTTCTATGCCGACCAAAAAAAGAGAGCCCGTAGGATCTCCTTTTTCCATATGAACGCAAATTTATACCCTTTCGGTCATCCAATTGAGCCACAGCAAGTACGGCGCATAAAGTTATAGTATTTTACACACAAGTGGATTCCCAGACGCCCCGAGCGGCAGCGTATGCCCTGCAAGACACGGCGAATTT
>JAHZHG010000169.1:2697-6402 GCA_019420425.1 Clostridiales bacterium | reverse complement strand
AAAAAGCCCCAAATTCGCCGTGTCTTGCAGGGCATACGCTGCCGCTCGGGGCGTCTGGGAATCCATTGTGTAAAAATGTATAGGGGTTTTACACAATAGATTCTCGGACACCCCCGCCCTCCTAAATTTACGCCGCCCAGCCGACGGCAATACTTTTACTGTAAAGGAAAGATAATCATGAGAAGAAAAGATAAAGAAATTACCGAAGCCACAGAACTGCTGGACATTATCCACCGCTGCCGGGTCTGCCGGCTGGCAATGCTGGACGAGGAGGGGCTGTACATTGTTCCCCTGAACTATGGCTATGCCTGGGAGGAGAACCGGCTGACCTTTTATTTCCACAGTGCCAAAGAGGGCCGCAAAATCCGCGCCCTGCAAACGCATCCGGAGGTGGCTTTTGAGCTGGACTGTGATCACCGGCTCCTGGCGGGCGACATCCCCTGCAAGTCCACCTATGGATTTAAAAGCATTATCGGCAATGGTATGGTCCGCTTTATCGACGAACCGGAAGAACGCAAAAAAGCCCTCTCCCTGCTGCTCAGTCACCAGCTGGGAAGGGCCTGTACGGTTACGGATGCGATGCAGGGAGCGGTGGCACTCTTTAAGCTGGAGGTTTCTTCTTTTTCCGGCAAGGCTTCTCCCGCAAAACCTGTCGATTAAAAAGAATGTACCTCTGGCAGGCTCTGCGGTCCCCCGAAGGGTTTTGTATCGTAGGGAACGAAGTTTCCTCTGATACGAGAATGCTAATTGATCGGCACATACAGAATATTATAAACGATCCGGTGCCCCTTCTCCTTCATCTTGATGATCCGGTGGGTATAGCAATCCCCGGCAATCCGGAAGTTGTGCTGCTTGAGTATGGGCAGCACGTCCGGCAGGGAGTTGTTGCTGGTCTTGCCCGGCCAGAACACTGCCTCTTCCTGCGGGCCGTCTTTATCCATATCACTTCTGCAGTAAAATTCCATACACCGGTGCGGCGGCACATAGATCGCCGGCTCGTCCACGTTTAATCCGATTCCCCTGGCAAAATCCTTCCGCACAGACAGGCCCCACTGGCATTTGGCCGGTCCCTGGGGAACCACTTCGTCATATTTATCCGGGATAAAGATCCGCTGGGTCTGGGTTACCACAGGCATCCACCGGTTCCACTCCCGGTTTCTCTGGGCAGTCTCCTCGTCTTCGATAAAGGTGTTCCGGTTGGAAAACGGGAGGAAATAAAACCCGGGCATCACCCGGATATTCCAGTTGCCGGGCATGGCGAACAGGTCTTTAATCTCCTGCCAGAAATCATACTGCATCAGCAGCGCCTCTTCAAAAGCAATCTGCCTGCATACCTCCGGCCGTTTGTCCTCCAGCGCATCTATCAGCTCCTCAAAGGTTCCTCCGTTAATAAAATAAAGAATCTCCTCTGTCCCAAACCCCATATTCTTCAGCTGCATACAGCAATAAACATAGGAGGCCTGCTCAAATCCATAGTAACGGTATCCGTTTTTCTGGGTAAATGGGTGCAAAATCCCCAGCTTTTCATAGTATTTCAGCCAATCCGGTGTTACACCGAGTTTTTCCGAGAAGTCCCCGATCCGGTACAAATTTTCCAAAAGATTCCATCCTTTCTGCCGATAATTCTTTTTTCATTTTATCATATTTGGGCAAATTGCACAATATTTTAATCTTATCTTTTCCTGATCAGTCAATTGACCCGGTCTTACACCGGTCTTTACAATAACGGTACCTAGACGGCACGGAGGCGCCGCGCAAAAAAACAAATCCATATTATTTTAGGAGGCTTTTCTTATGAGTATGAAAAAACGTATTGCCCAGACACTTGTTGCCGCATCCCTGGCCTGCTGCCTGACCGGATCTCTCACCGCAGCTGCCGAAGAAACCTGGCCCAGCGGCGACGTTACCCTTATCGTTCCTGCAGCCGCCGGCGGCGGAACCGATATCATGGCCCGCATTGTTGCCACCTATCTCCAGGAAACCACCGGAGAAAACTTCCTGGTGGTCAACCAGGATTCCGGGAGCGGAATGGTCGCCTACGAAACCGTGCGCAATGCCGATCCTGACGGAAGCACGCTGCTGTTCTGGCATACTGGCTTTTATGTAAATTACTATTCCGGAATGTATGAGCACAATCCCAGTGAGGCGTTCACGCCGATCTCCATGCTGAACAACAAAAATACCTCTCAGGTATTCGTGGTAAACGGCGATTCCGAATGGAATAATCTGGATGACTTGGCGGCTGCCGCACAGGCTGAACCGGACACCATTACCTACGGATGTCAGATGGGCGGCTCCGCCCAGATGGTTGGGGAAATCCTGATGAAGGCCACCGGTACCCAGCTCCGTCTGGTAGACGCCGCTTCCCAGACCGATAAGATTACCGGCGTTATGGGCGGTGTCATCGACGTATCTGCAATCACCACCTCCGCTGCTGCACAGTATGTGGAATCCGGCGATTTGAAGGTAATTGGCATTGTTGACGGATATGCGGATCCGGATTATCCCGATTTTGTCCCGGCAGTGGATCAGGGCTATGAGGATCTTCACTGGACACAGAATCTGTGCGTATTCGGACCTGCCGGCATGGACGAAGAGCTGGCCAAAACCATCGCAGCGGCAATGGAAGGCCTGGCTGACAACGAAAAGGCCGCTGCCCAGATGGCCGAGGCCAAAATGCCGATGTTTGCCCTGAATTACGAGGATTCCCAGCAGAGCTTTACCGAAACCGACGCTCTGGTTGCCAGTGCCTGCGAGGGTGTTGACTGGGGTAACTGATGATTCATTCCACTAAACGGAAAGCGGGTGTTACCTATGTGTAAAAAAGACCGTATAGTAGGCGGGCTGGTCAGCCTGATCGGTATATTTCTGCTTTTGATGATCTTTCTGACCATTCCCGACAAAGCCAAAGGGGCCGATCCCGGCCCCAGGCTTTTCCCGATGCTGGGCAGCATTGGTATGCTGATCTTCGGCGCAGGGATTTTCTTCAATGCCTCTAAAGGAGAAAATGCTGCAAAAGAAGCTCCGGTTTTCCTTTCCAGGGATGGCTGGATACGGATAGTAAAGGTTGCTGTCATCTTTGTGGCATATACGCTGGCATTGAAATATATCGGATTTCTGATTGCCACTCCTGTATTTGTTTTCCTTATTACTACTCTGTTCGCCTATGAGAAGAAAATCAATATTGTAGTGCGTATTCTGTTTTCCATTGCAACTGCTGTCCTGATCTGGCTGATCTTTGTCAAGCTCCTGTCGGTTATCCTGCCGGCCGGAACTCTGTGGTAAAGGAGGTATAAAAATGGCTCTTTCCGTATTAGGCAGCCTGTTCGATCCCCTCACCTTTGTCCTGATGTTTCTGGGCTGTCTGATGGGCATCGTCTTCGGCGCGCTGCCCGGCCTGTCCGGAACCATCGGCGTAACCCTGCTGCTCCCCATGACCTTTGGCATGACCAGCGAAATGGGCATCGCCCTGCTGATCAGTATCTGGGTAGGCGGCGTTTCCGGCGGATTTATTGCAGCCACCCTGCTGGGTATCCCGGGTACTGCATCCAGCATCGCTACCTGCTTTGACGCTTATCCCCTCTGTAAACAGGGCAAGGCGACGAAGGCTCTGGGAGTCGGTATCATTGCTTCCTTTATCGGTACCTTCTTCAGCTGTATCATTGCCATGTTTTTAAGTCCGATTATCTCCAAGCTGGCCGTTAA
>JAHZHG010000169.1:0-2687 GCA_019420425.1 Clostridiales bacterium | reverse complement strand
GTGCGCCACCGTCCTGGTGATCTCTCTGTCTAAGGGAAATATGTGGAAGGGGCTGGCGGCAGCCTGTGTCGGCCTGCTGCTCAGCAGCGTGGGCGCCGCGCCCATTGACGCCACTCCGCGGTTCACCTTTGGCGATTACAACCTGTACGGCGGCTTCAACAGCACCGCAGTTATGCTGGGCGCCTTCGCGATTTATCTGGTAGTCATGAACTTTGCCAAACGGGATAACGACTACGTGGTAGAGGACCGCAAGGATATCCACGGCGTAGGCTTCACCCTTAAGGAGCTAAAGGATAATACGGTGAATATCATCCGCTCCTTCCTTCTTGGCCTGTGGATCGGCTTTCTTCCCGGTATGGGTGCGGGCCTGTCTAACCTGGTGGCCTACGGACAGGCAAAGAGTGCGTCCAAGCATCCGGAAACCTTTGGCCAGGGAAATATCGAAGGTATTTTCGCTACCGAAACGTCTAACAACGCCTCCGTGGGCGGCGCGCTGATCCCCATGGCCTCCCTGGGTATCCCGGGAGACGCAACGACAGCCGTACTCCTCGGCGGACTGACCATCCATGGCCTGGAGCCTGGCCCTCTGCTGTTTGCCAACAACCCGAAATTCGTATATGTGATGTTCGGCGCGGCCATTGTATCCGCAGTGCTGGTACTGCTTATTCAGCTGGTCGGTATGCGCTGGTTCCCGAAGATCCTGAAGATTCCGTATCACTACCTGTATCCGGCTGTACTGGCCCTGTGCTTTGTCGGCGCATTTTCCGCCACCAACACCATTTTCAACATCGGCCTGATGCTGTTTATGGCTCTGATTGCCTTCCTTATGGAGTGGGCCGGTCTTCCCAGAACACCGTTTATTCTGGCCTTTATCCTTGGCCCGATGCTGGAAAAGAACCTGCGCAGGGGCCTGAGCTACAGCACAGACGGCTTTATCACCTTCCTGACCCGTCCGGTATCCCTGATTTTCCTGGTTATCGCCGTACTCAGTCTGGCTGTGCCGGTGATCAAGAGCCAGCTGGCAGGCAAAAAGGCTGCTTCCACAAACTAATTTCGTCCTACAGGAGGCAACAATGTTTATTTCGGTAAATGTTGAGGACGTATGTGCACGGCCCTGGGCCTATGCCGTACATCCCTTTTCCATTACTCCCACGCTCAGCTATGTGGGAAACTCATGGGTATCCATCTATCTGATCGACACCGGGGACGGCCTGATCCTGATCGACGCCGGAATGCCGCAGATGACGTACCTGACGCTGGAAAACATCCGCGTCCTCGGGTATGATCCCCATGACATTAAGCTGCTTCTTCTCTCCCATGCCCACTACGACCACTGCGGCGGGGTAAAACAGATTGCGGACTATACCGGCGCAAAGGTTTACCTGGGCAAGGAGGACCTGTTCTTCCTAAAGGAGCGAAAGGATCTGATTCACGTCGCCGGCGGCTGGTTTGAGGACTTCGACGTTGACGGCACCTACCGGGAGGATTCCCCCATTGTTCTGGGCAGCACCCGGATCCAGGCGGTTCACTCTCCCGGCCATACTCCTGGTACCTACTCATTCTTTTTTCATACGCAGTGGGAGGGGCAGAATCTCCGCTGCGCAATGCACGGCGGGCTGGGCATAAATACGCTGACTCCGGATTATCTGGAGCAGCACCAGCTGCCCCTGTCCCTTCAGGATGATTTTGAACAGAACATCCTGAAGCTGCGTCAGGAAAAGGTGGACATTCCCCTTGGCTCCCATACCAACCACGGGGATATGCTGGGCAAGGCCCGGCGTCTGCTTGCCGGCGAACGGCCGAATCCATTTATTGATCCTTCCGGCTTTCGGGAGGTTCTGGATGCGCGCTACGCCGATTTCCTGAAATACTGCCGCCCGGATCCGCTGGGCATTGCGAAATAACTTATACCCCAAAAAGAGAAGCCTTTGCTTTGGGCCGCACCCTGAGCAAAGGCTTCTCTCTGTATTGCTTGTTAAAGGCCCGCGCAGGGGGCTTGCGCAGCGTCCCCACGTGGACCTTCAGATTTATGTGTAAACTGACCTTCCAGCGCTATTTCTTAATCCTGCGTATAATCGGATTTGTAACCCAGGGTAATCTCCAGGGTCTTTTCCACATATTCGCCATTGTCCGCAACCGCAATCTTCACTTCAACGGTTTCTCCGCCGGAGTAGTAGGTCAGGAGTTCTCTCAGTTTTTCCATACTTGTCACTTTGTTATCATCGAAGCTTACCAGCACATCGCCTTTCTTCAGGCCGGCCTCCTCGGCAGGCGTATTCTTGCCCACATCGGAAATCACCAGGCCGGTCGGGACTCCATACAGCTCAGATACCTCCTTGGAAACGGTCTCTCCGGTAATTCCCATATACGGCATATCACTGTCGTCTACCTGCTCTCTGGTTTCCCGGTTCATCAGGCGCTCCAGAATCGGCTCTGCGGTGGAAAGCGGAATCGCATATCCCATACCCTCTACGCCGGTGGCTGCCAGCTTGGCGGAATTGATGCCGATTACCTCGCCCTTCATGTTCAGCAGAGCGCCGCCGCTGTTGCCGGGGTTGATGGCTGCATCGGTCTGGATCAGGCCCTCGCTGTCGCTGCCGTCTTCCATGGTCACCACACGATCCAGTGCGCTGATGATACCGGTGGTCACGGACTGGCCATAGCCCAGGGCGTTGCCGATGGCGACT
>JAHZHG010000168.1:5019-6406 GCA_019420425.1 Clostridiales bacterium | reverse complement strand
TCTGGCGGTGGATTTCTGCATTTTTCGGCATGATGACCAACTATTCGGAAAATGTACTCGGCATCTATTACAGAAGAAAAAATGCCCGAGGAGAGTGGTCCGGAGGAGCCATGTACTATCTGCGCGATGGCCTTGGCTCCAAGAAGCACTGCAAAGCGCTGGGAAAAGTGCTGGCCGTGCTGTTTTCCCTGTTTTGTATGTTTGCTTCCTTTGGCATTGGAAATATGACTCAGGTACATGAGATTGCCAGCTCTGTGGTAGACGGTTTCAAGCTGCCCGCTGTACTCTTTACCATAGGAAACGCAGACGTAACGCCCCAGCTGCTGATCGGCGTAATTCTTGCCGTAGTTGCTGCTCTGGTTATTATTGGCGGAATCAAAGCCATCGGAAATGTTACGGAAAAAATCGTGCCCTTTATGGCGCTGGCCTATATCCTGGGAACACTGATCATTCTGATCAGCAACATCGGCCGGGTTCCCACCGTCTTTTCTGCTATTTTCAAAGGCGCCTTCGGCCTTCAGGCAGTTGCCGGTGCGGCAGTGGGTACGCTGATTAAAAATGCGGTAACCATGGGCTTCAAGCGCGGAGTGTTCTCCAATGAGGCCGGACTGGGTTCCTCAGTAATGGTACATTCCGCATCCAATGTAAAGGAGCCGGTTGTCCAGGGCATGTGGGGAATCTTTGAAGTATTTTTTGATACGATTGTGGTCTGCACGCTGACGGCATTTACCGTGCTCAATTCCGGGCTGATTAATCTGGAAACCGGTGAGGTACTCACCCAGGCAACGGGAGCTTCACTGGTCAGTGAGGCTATGGCTTCCGTATTCGGCAATTTTGCCGGCATGTTTGTGGCGATAGCCGTCTGCCTGTTTGCGTTTTCCACCGTACTGGGCTGGTCATTTTACGGAACAAAAGCATGTGAGTTCCTGTTCGGCACAAAGTCTACGTTTGTATACAAACTAATTTTTGTTATTTGTATTATCTTTGGCGCGACCATGAGCTTTGACCTGGCCTGGAACATCGCCGATACGCTGAACGGCCTGATGGCTATCCCCAACCTGATCGGTGTTTTGTCCCTGTCGGGTACGGTATTTGCAATCACCAGAAACTACATAAAACGAAAAATAACAAAAACAGAGGTGAATGCAGAACCAATGCTGTCTGCATTTGCAGATATCCAGAAGGAGCATGCGGCTCAGCTGGATGACGAGGAATAAACATACTGCTGCCGCCGGGGTTATCCCAGCGGCAGTATTTCTGAACGGCGGTTTTTATATATGGCATAATACCGGAAGCCCAGCCCGGTGAGCAGTTCTCAGAAAAGGGGAAAGGTATAGGCAATATGCTCTGGCCGGTGGGCATCAGAGCCAATGGTGATGAGTTCACC
>JAHZHG010000168.1:2379-5009 GCA_019420425.1 Clostridiales bacterium | reverse complement strand
CGCCCAGCGCACGGTAGCGGGCCAGCACGCCCTCTTCGGGATTGGGATGGCCCAGAGCGTATTTCAGCCCTGCGGTGTTTACCTCCAGAGCCTTGCCGTGCTCAATCAGCCAGAGGAGGATAGGATCGATATATTCCGCGTATGCTGCATAGGAATAGTCCCGGTTGCCGTTCGGGCCGTAGCGTACGATATAATCCAGGTGCCCAAGGGCGTCAAAGTCGGGAAAGGCCCGGATGTTGGCCAGTGTTTCGGTAAAGAAGTATTCATAGGTTTCCCGCTCACAGCGGCCCTCCCAGAATTCCGGGTAGTAAGGGTCACGGGCATCCAGCAGGTGGAGCGAGCCGATTACGTAGTCAAACGGATGGGCGGCGGTTACTGCCTGGTGGGCGGAGACAAGATCCTCCTGGAGCCCAAGCTCTATGCCGAAGCGTACATCGATCCGGCCGGCATACGCGCTTCGCAGGGTATGCAGACGGCGCTCATAGCCATCCAGATCCAGATAAAAGCTTTCAGGCCCCTCCTGGGGCGCATCCAGCTCCAGATGTTCGGTAAAGCACATGGCCTCCAGCCCAAGGCGGATTCCCTCCTCGATCATCGACTCCATTGGAGCCTCAGAATCCCCGGAAAACGCGGTATGCAGATGAAAATCAGTCAGTATGCTCATGATAATCCTCCATATGTAGTAAACGTCGATTAAATTCTAGCGGAAAAACGGACGAAAGTCTATAAAATTTTAAATACCACTTGAATTTTAAGGATAAATTGGTTAAAATAGCAAATAGGTTGGGGATCATTTAACAATGTCCCTGGCAAGCATATTCACTTAATTCTTTATCATTACTTTTAGGAGGAATTGTAATTATGGCAGTAAAAGTTGCGATCAATGGTTTTGGACGTATCGGACGTCTTGCATTCAGACAGATGTTCGGCGCAGAGGGATTTGACGTTGTAGCAATCAACGACTCAACCTCTCCGAAAATGTTAGCTCATTTGTTAAAATATGACTCTTCTCAGGGTAAATATGCTCTGGCAGATACCGTTTCTGCCGGCGAGGATTCCATCACTGTAGACGGAAAAGAGATCAAGATCTATGCAAAAGCTAACGCAGCTGAGCTTCCGTGGGGCGAAATCGGCGTTGACGTTGTTCTGGAGTGCACCGGCTTCTACACCTCCAAAGAAAAGGCTTCTGCTCACCTGACCGCAGGCGCTAAGAAAGTAGTTATTTCCGCTCCGGCTGGAAACGATCTGCCGACCATCGTTTACAACGTAAACCACAATACTCTGACCAAAGATGACAACGTAATTTCTGCAGCTTCCTGCACCACCAACTGCCTGGCTCCGATGGCAAAGGCTCTGAACGATCTGGCTCCGATCAAATCCGGTATCATGGCTACTATCCATGCTTACACCGGCGATCAGATGATCCTGGATGGCCCGCAGAGAAAAGGCGATCTGAGAAGAAGCCGTGCAGGCGCAGTAAATATCGTTCCGAACAGCACCGGCGCTGCAAAGGCTATCGGCCTGGTTATCCCGGAACTGAACGGCAAACTGATCGGCGCTGCTCAGCGTGTACCGACCCCGACCGGTTCCACCACTCTGCTGTATGCAGTAGTTGAAGGAAACGTAACCGTTGATCAGGTTAACGCAGCAATGAAGGCAGCTTCTACCGAGTCCTTTGGCTACAACACCGATGAAATCGTATCCAGCGATATCGTTGGAATGACCTATGGTTCTCTGTTCGATGCAACCCAGACCATGGTATCCCCGTTAGACAACGGAACCACTCAGGTTCAGGTTGTTTCCTGGTACGACAATGAGAACTCCTATGTAAGCCAGATGTGCAGAACCATCAAGCACTTCGCTACCTTACTGTAATCGGTGCTTTTTCGTGTACTGAGTCTATGACCTTTGAGGGTCCGGCCGTATGGACCGGACCCTTTTCGTTTGGTCTTAGCAGTTTTATCTGTAAATGGAGAAAGGAAAACGTATCATGCTGAACAAAAAATCCGTAGATGATATTAATGTAAAGGGTCTGCGTACCCTGGTACGCTGCGATTTCAACGTACCGTTAAAGGACGGCAAGATCACCGACGAAAACCGTCTGGTAGCCGCTCTTCCCACCATCAAGAAATTAATCGCTGACGGCGGAAAGGTTATCCTCTGCTCCCACCTGGGCAAGCCCAAGGGAGAGCCGAAGCCGGAGCTGTCTCTGGCGCCGGTAGCCGTACGTCTTTCCGAGCTTCTGGGCCAGGAAGTAAAATTTGCCGCTGATCCTGAGGTAGTAGGCCCGAACGCAAGGGCTGCGGTTGAGGCAATGAAGGACGGCGACGTTATTCTTCTGGAAAACACCCGCTATCGCAAAGAAGAGACCAAGAACGGCGAAGAATTCAGCAAAGAGCTGGCTTCTCTGGCCGACGTATTCGTAAACGATGCATTTGGTACCGCTCACCGTGCACACTGCTCCAACGTTGGAGTTACCCAGTACGTGGACACCGCTGTTGTGGGCTACCTGATGCAGAAGGAAATCGACTTCCTGGGCAATGCCGTAAACAACCCGGTAAGACCGTTTGTTGCTATCCTGGGCGGCGCCAAGGTTGCGGACAAGCTGAATGTAATCTCCAACCTGCTGG
>JAHZHG010000168.1:2110-2369 GCA_019420425.1 Clostridiales bacterium | reverse complement strand
CATCGGCGGCGGTAGGGCGTACACCTTCTTAAAGGCACAGGGCCTTGAGGTGGGAACCTCTCTGGTGGACGACGAAAAGCTGGACTACTGCAAGGAAATGATCGCAAAGGCAGAGAAGCTGGGCAAGAACCTGCTTCTTCCGGTGGATACCACCATCGCAAAGGAATTCCCGAGCCCGATCGATGCAGAGATCGAGGTTTCTGTCGTTCCCTCCAATGCAATTCCGGCTGACATGATGGGCCTGGATATCGGAACCGAA
>JAHZHG010000168.1:0-2084 GCA_019420425.1 Clostridiales bacterium | reverse complement strand
GACCGTTGTATGGAACGGCCCGATGGGCGTATTTGAGAACCCGATCCTGGCAAAGGGAACCATCGCTGTGGCAAAATCCCTGGCTGAGACCGAGGCTACCACAATTATCGGCGGCGGAGACTCCGCGGCAGCAGTTAACCAGCTGGGCTTTGGCGCATCCATGTCCCACATTTCCACAGGCGGCGGCGCTTCTCTGGAATTTCTGGAGGGCAAGGACCTGCCGGGCGTAGTGGCTGCAAACGACAAATAAGATCAAATTTTAGGAGATAGAACAATGGCAAGAAGAAAAATTATCGCTGGAAACTGGAAAATGAACATGACTCCCAGCCAGGCTGTAGAACTGGTAAACACCTTAAAGCCGCTGGTGGCAACCGACGAGGCTGACGTCGTATTCTGTGTACCGGCTATCGATATCATCCCGGTAATCGAGGCAGCTAAGGGCTCCAACATCCAGGTTGGCGCAGAAAATATGTACTTTGAGGAGAAGGGCGCCTTCACCGGCGAGATCTCTCCGGCTATGCTGACTGACGTTGGCGTAAAATACGTCGTTTTGGGCCACTCTGAGAGAAGGGAATACTTTGCAGAGACCAGCGAAACCGTGAACAAGAAAATGCTGAAGGCATTTGAGCACGGCATCACCCCGATCATGTGCTGCGGAGAGACTCTTGAGCAGAGAGAGCAGGGCGTAACTATGGACTTTATCCGTCAGCAGGTTAAGGTTGGCTTTCTGAACGTAACCGCAGATCAGGCCAAGACCGCGGTAATCGCATACGAGCCGATCTGGGCAATCGGAACCGGCAAGACCGCTACCACCGAGCAGGCGCAGGAAGTTTGCAAGGGTATCCGTGACTGCATCGCCGAGATCTACGACGAGGCGACCGCAGAAGCCATCCGCATCCAGTACGGCGGATCCGTAAACGCGGCAACCGCTCCTGAGCTGTTTGCACAGCCGGACATCGACGGCGGCCTGGTAGGCGGAGCTGCACTGAAGCCGGACTTCGGAAAGATCGTAAACTATAAATAATGATTATGCCCGTGTCAATCAGGCATAATTAAGCCAGACCCACTCCAGCTATGGATACGCGCATAACTGAAGTGGGTTTTGCATATTCTTGATTAGCGGAAAAGAATAAAATTTCCCCTGGTAATTTCTCAAAAAATATGTTACAATCTTGTTACGAAAAAGTTAAGCACGAAATCAGGTGAAATAATGGATTTATACGAAGCTATTTTCTGGAGAAAATCTGTTCGGAAATTTGAGATGGAGCCGGTAAGCGATGGGCTGCTGGCAGACCTGCGGCAGTTTTATGCCCAGATCACGCCGCTGTTTCCGGAGATCCGGACGAGGATGGAGATTGTAGACCGGGTGACCATGCACAAAAAGATGAAAGGCATGTTTGTCGTCCAGGCCCCATATTATCTGCAGCTCTACTCTGAAGAAAAGCAGGATATGGAGGTAAATGCAGGATATATTGCCGAGCAGCTGTCCCTGTTTTTGTGCACCAGAGGCGCAGGCAGCTGTATACTTGGCTCAGCCAGGGAGAAGAGCGGCAGAGAGGTTTCCGGCATGACGCCGGTGGTCGCTATTGCTTTTGGTCTGGAAAAGGAGAAGGCCGGACAGCCGCATGAGGCGAAGCGCCTTCCCATGGAGAGCCTTTGGGTAAAGAAAGAGGAGCCGAAGCCATGGATAAATGAGGTGCTGTCTGCCGCCCGCCTTGCGCCCTCTGCGTTTAACAGCCAGCCCTGGCGTTTCGTGGTTTACGGTAACCGCCTGCATATATTTGCCAAAAAGAGCATGAAGCCCTATGGTGCGCTGGCCCGCGTCCGCAGCCTGAGTATGGGAGCCATGCTGGCCAATCTCGTGATTGCAGCTGAGGAAAAGTGGATAGACATAGAGCTAAAATGCCTGGAAAACATCTCCCAAAAATACCTGGCAAACAGTCAGTACATGATCAGTGTTCTGGAAAAATAAAAAAACAGGTTGACATCCGGGCGGTTCTGTAGTATAGTATTAACTGTTCCGAGGAACGATGCACGAGTGGCTCAGTGGTGGAGTATCGCCTTGCCAAGGCGAGGGTCGCGGG
>JAHZHG010000167.1:2352-6436 GCA_019420425.1 Clostridiales bacterium | reverse complement strand
GAACAATTTTTTACCAAGCTTATCATGGGTAATTCCATAATAAATACCCGGAGAACGTACCAGCTGGCTGACGATAACACGCTCCGCACCGTTGATTACGAACGTACCGGTATCCGTCATCAGGGGAAGATCTCCCATGAACACGTCGTGTTCGCTGATCTCGTCGGTTTCCTTATTATGGAGTCTGACCTTTACCTGTAAAGGCGCCGCTAACGTGGCATCCCGCTCTTCACATTCTTCAATCGAATATTTTACTTTATCCTCGCACAATGTGAAGTCAACAAATTCCAGACTCAATTTCCCGCTGTAATCCTCAATGGGGGAAATATCATCAAAAACTTCCTTCAGCCCTTCATCCAGAAACCACTTATAGGAGTCCATCTGAACCTCTATAAGATTTGGCATTTCCAGAACCTCTTTCTGTCTGGAGTAACTCATTCGGAAGCTCTTACCATTTGTAATAGGACGTATCCTGTTTTTCTCCATTGACGTTTCACCTCTGTTCTTTCTGCTTTTTATAATGACTTTTGGGCATACTTACGCCTTGGGCATAATCTTGCACAATAGTGCACTCTCTACTTTACCACAAAGGGATGTCAATGTCAACACGAAATTGTTGGATTTTTGTAATCATTCGGCCTGCCGGCCTAACGATACGGTAATGATTTTCTTTATAGAATGGAAAAGGACAGCTCAAGAAACGGCTAATGATATAAAATGACAAGAGCAGCCGGCCGGAAACCCGGCAGGCTGCTGACTCTTTCGTTTCTCTGAATTATTTCAGGGTAACCTTTGCGCCTTCTGCTTCCAGTTTTGCTTTCAGCTCATCAGCGTCTGCCTTGGATGCAGCTTCCTTGATTACCTTCGGAGCGCTGTCTACAACGTCCTTAGCTTCCTTCAGGCCCAGGCCGGTAGCTTCACGAACAACCTTGATAACCTTAACCTTGTTCGGGCCAACCTCGGTCAGCTCTACGTCGAACTCGGTCTTCTCTTCTACTTCTGCTGCTGCGCCAGCGCCTGCTGCTGCTACAACAACGCCTGCTGCTGCGGATACGCCGAACTCTTCTTCACATGCTTTTACCAGCTCGTTCAGCTCCAGTACGGATAACTCTTTAATCGCTTCAATAAATTCAGCTGTAGTTAACTTTGCCATTTCTTTTTCCTCCTGATTTTCATGATTAATGGGATAAATTCCATGCATTCGCTTTACGCTTCTGCTGCTTCGCCCTTAGACTCAGCGATCTGATTAAGTACACGGGCAAGATTGGTGATCGGTGACTGGATACTTCCAAGCAGCTTGCCAAGCAGTTCTTCTCTTGACGGAACAGCTGCCAGAGCCTGTACACCAGCCTCATCGTAATAGTTGCCTTCTACAACGCCGGCGATCATCTTCAGTGTCGGAGCGGTCTTGGCATACTTGGCGATGATTCTTGCGGGAGCCGTAGCATCATCCTTGGATACGGCGATCGCGTTCGCTCCTTCCAGGTGCTGACACAGACCTTCACATTCCGTTCCCTTGAATGCGAAATTCATCATTGTGTTCTTGTACACCTTGTAACTCACGCCTGCTTCTCTCAGTTCCTTACGGAGAGCAGTATCAGCTTCCACGGTAATTCCACTATAAGCAACCAGGACAACGGACTGAGCGCCGCTGATTTTCTCGGAAATCTCCTCAACGACTGGTTTCTTCAGTTCTACTTTTGCCATGAATGGAGCACCTCCTTTTTTATTTTTGTACTGCCATTCAGAGAATGTAAAAAACCTCTCTGTCAAGACAGAGAGGTCGTAAAATTCAACCAGAATTATACTCCTCGGCAGGCGTTGTGTGCTTATGCCTTGCGGCACCTGCTGTCTCAGGCAGTTCTGGGGTGTATTATATCACTTGTGTTTTTTTCTGTCAACCACAAATTTCTGCAAATTAATACTCTTCGATGGCTGTACTGCCGTCGGAATACGTAATCAGGTAATAGCCGTGTCCGCTGCCGTCACAGTCGTCGAAGGCCTGGCGGCCTACCTCGTAGACCTGCGGAGTCTCCGGTGCGGCGGGCTCGGAATACGCCGGCTCAGTGTAGACCGGTTCGGAGTAGGCAGGCTCAGCGTAAGTGTACGCTTCATCGGACTGCCCGGCATAGTCGTACTCTGCCTGTGCGGCTGCCTCTTCTTCCGCAATCCGGGCTGCTTCCGCTTCTGCTGCTGCCTGCGCCTCGGCCTGGTCGCTGGTCACGTAGTCGCTGCTGATATATACCACGGCGTCTTCCCGTTCTGCGATCACCCAGCCTTCACACTCCCCGGTTACGGACAGCTCTTCTCCCACAAAGGCTGTACCCAGGATTTCTCCGTCTGTACTGGGGATTTCCCGCAGGTTTACGTTATCCATGGCGTACATCACGGCCGGCTCCTTATACCAGATTTCCAGTACCGCGTTCAATGCGTCCTCCGCCTTTGCGTCTGCTACCGGCGCTTCTGTACCCGCAGCAAGGGTAATCTCCTCGGAGCCGGCCAGGGTGTAGGCTGCCTCCTCCAGCTCTGCCTGCCAGAATACCAGCTTCTTTTCTCCGGAGGACAGCAGGAAGTCTGCGCCTTCTTCTTCGGCCTTCTCTTCCTTTTCTTCTTTTTCATCCGGAATCAGGCGGATCGTCTGTCCTGCTTCCACAACCACATCCTTTTCCAGCAGGTTCTCTCCCCAGCCCTTTTCCTCTGCAAAGCATACGCCGTCCAGGACAAGCGCTGTGCTGTTTACAATCGAAACCTCCTTCTCTATGGGCGCTTTGATTTCGATTACCTTCTCCTGTTCCGCTGCCGTACAGGTCATCGCCCCTGCCAGCATACCGGCTGCCGCCGCTGCAAAAATTACCTTCTTTGTTCCGTTCATTTTCCTTTCTCCTTTCTTTTCCGGCCTGTCCGTGGATCAGCCCACGGTTTTTATCGGCGCTGCTGTCTGTGTCTCTATCTGAACTGCTGTCTGTTTTTCTTCCAGCAGGATTAACCGTTCTCCCGATACCGCATATACGCTTACGGTCTGTTCTCCCGGGGCAAGGGTCTGGCTTCCCCGATAAAGCCCGTAATCCCAGAATTCATTTTCTTCCTCGCTTTGCAGCAGAAACGCTTCCCTGCATTCCCCGTCGGCAAATTCCAGGAATATCCGTGCATTCGGCGCATCTGCCAGCGCTTCCCTGCTCTCCTGGCTCAGGCTGCCGTGGAAATACAGATAGCTTCCGCTGCGCGTGTTGTCCAGCGTTCCCGTGTTTACCGCCTCTCCCGAGGCTTTTTCCCCGTTCAGCCTTACCGCGGGCGCCTCCATCACCGGCGCTGTTTTGGCCAGCTCGGGGATGAACCGCTCTGCCCGTTCGGCGATGACCAGATCCGCATCATACGTCAGCACCGCATCCGCCTGATACGGTACGCCACGCGTAAAAAATGCGCGGGAAAAGCTGTTTGCAAAAAAGGGAAGCAGCGCATTGCCAAAGGAATCCCGAAACATGACCAGGCTTCCCTGTGCAGACGGATTTACCGTCTCGATCAGCGGGTCAAAATTACTTTCTACCTCTCCCACATAGTCATATACCAGGGGAATCGCCGTCTCGTATTCCGTCTCAGCCGTGGGATTTTGCGGAAACAGCATGGCGTCCAGATCGCCTTCGTAATCTTCCCTGGTGCTCCACTCGCCGGAGCTGTACGCCGTATAGGTAAAGCCCGCCTGATCCATCAGCGTCTCATAGGCAATGGCTGCGCCCCGGTTATCCCAGTGGGAGTCGCGCTTGTGATATACCGTCTCCGGCTGGGCGGCCAGTACGGTTTTCAGATCCACGTAGTTGACGCCCTCTGCCTCCAGGACAGGCTCCAGCTTTGCCAGATTGTTTTCCTCGGACACCCGGACGCTGTAGTAATCCGGCATATGCTCTCCGTATAATGTATTTTTGTTTGGAGCCACGGTAAAGAGAAAGCTGCGGCCCTGGCTCTCTACCCAGCCCTGCAAAAGCCGAAGGTTGTGGGCGCAGCAGTATATCCCCCGGTCAGAGAGCACCTCTGTCCCCAGAAAGTCCTCCAGAGAGTCCCGGTAATACAGCCAGCCGTCCTTTCCCAC
>JAHZHG010000167.1:0-2342 GCA_019420425.1 Clostridiales bacterium | reverse complement strand
GATGCAGAGGAAACGCCGAACAGACTGCTCTTTATCTCCGCCTCTGCGGTCACCAGCTCCTGCCGATAGGCAAAGTGATCGGCAAACCAGTCTCCCAGACCGGAGAGATACCCGGTGTTCCAGCCCTCTTCTGTTTTCAGCTCCGGCCATTCGGCCAGTCTGCGGTTTTCGCTGCTGCCTTCCGCCGTCCCCTGCCAGGCCAGGCCTGCCAGAGGCGCCAGGCAGATTCCAACCACCGCAGCCGTATAAAATGCCAACCAGAATTTTTTCATGTTTTTCCCTGCTCCCTGCCGGCTAAAACCGGAAATAGATAAACGGATTGTACGTGCTGCCCGCCAGAGAGATCATGCAGAGCAAAAGCAATACGGCGGACAGCAGATAGGACAGCGCTTCCATCCCGCGTTTTCCCTCCAGTCTCCTCCAGAAGGGAAACGCGCCAAGGCAGGCCGCGCCGAACGCAGTCACAAACAGCGGCGTAAGCTGCTGCCGGAAAAAGCTGACTGCGGCCGCCTCCCCATGGAAGCCGGTGAACATCTCGCGGACAAGGAACAGGCTCTGCCCCATCGTATCTCCGCGGAAGAACACAAAGCCCACAGTCACGGCCAGCAGCACGTATACTCTGGCCAGAACCGGACGGCGCTTTTTCGACGCCGGGAGAATCTCTTCCAGAAACAGGAAAAACCCGTGATACAGGCCCCAGAAAATAAAATTCAGCCCCGCCCCGTGCCACAGGCCCGTAAAAAAGAACACGATCCATTTATTGATAATTGTCCGCGTTTTGCCCTTGCGGTTGCCGCCTAGGGGAATATACAGATATTCTTTAAACCAGGTGGAAAGCGAGATATGCCATCTTCTCCAGAACTCCCGTATACTGGCTGACTGGTAGGGGTAATGAAAATTCTCCTTAAAATGGAAGCCGAACATTGCCCCCAGGCCGATGGCCATGTCGCTGTAGCCGCTGAAATCATAATAAATCTGCATCAGATACGCCAGCGCGCCCACCCAGGCTCCCGCTATGTTGATCTGCTCCGTGCCGGCCGCGAACACGGCATCGGCCGCTATTCCCATGGTATTGGCGATCAGCACCTTTTTCGCTAGGCCAAAGATAAACCGCCGAAGCCCGGCGGCTGTCTGCTCAACGGTCTGCGTTCTCTCGTCAATCTCCCGCTCGATGTCGTGATACTTCACGATCGGCCCGGCGATCAGCTGGGGGAAAAAGGAAATGTACAGCAGGATCTTTCCCCAATTTTTCTGTGCCCTGCATTCCCCGCGGTAGACATCGATCACGTAGGAGAGCGCCTGGAACGTATAAAAGGAAATGCCGATCGGCATCACCAGCTGCGGGACAGGAAGGGCGATCCCCAGCCCTTCCTCCACCAGCCCGCAGAAAAATCCTGCATACTTAAACAGCGCCAGGTTTCCCAGATTGAGCACCACGGCGGCTGTCACTGAAAGCTTTCCTGCTTTGCCCGGTTTTTCCGCCAGCAGGCCGAACAGATAGTTTACCAGAGACGAAGCAATCATCAGCAGGACGTATACCGGTTCGCCGTAGGCGTAGAACAGCAGGCTGACTATCGTCAGCAGGATATTTTTCCACCTTCTGCCGGGGAGTACCGTATAGAGCAGGAACACCACCGGCAGGAATACGCATAAAAAAGTTATTGAACTAAAGACCATTTTGTTTACTTGCTTTTCTGTCAGATTGTTGCATAAACTGCGTTAAAGTAGTTTCCGGCCATCTCCTGATGCGTCCGGTAGTAATAGGTATACTGGGCCACAAATTTATACAGATCCGGGTCAAAAATATACCAGGTGCCATTGATATTGATCTCACACCATCCGTGGGGCGTCAGGCCGCCTGCCGATGCCGGAGTCTGCCCCCAGCCCACACGCACCTCGTAGCCGGTCGCCTTTTTGGCCAGATAGGCATAGGCGGCAGCATAGCCGTAGCAATTTCCCCGCCTTGTGGTCAGCATGTCATATGCATAAGTCTCCCACCAGCCGGTCGCTCCGGTAAAATCGTATCTTCTCTGATAGTTACAGTTATTTACCACCCACATAAACAGCTGCTTCAGCTTGGCATCGTTGCTCATTACGTTGTTGGTCTGGCTGTTCACAATAGCTGTCACTACACGATCCAGGGCTTTCAGATTATCCGGCACATAGCGTCCGTCGGCGCCGATCTCATACTCGCCGATCGTTGTGTTCTTTGCCATGGTGTAGGTCTTGGGATAAAAGTAGTAATAATATCCCCCGATCTTCTGCCAGCCGGTCAGCGCCGCACCGGACGCGTTCATGTAGTAATAATTGCCGCCGCGCAGCAGCCATCCGGTGTGCATTGC
>JAHZHG010000166.1:257-6459 GCA_019420425.1 Clostridiales bacterium | reverse complement strand
CTGCCGATCACCAGCGAGAAAATCGCCATGGGAATCCGGAAACAGGGGGAAGAATGAGAACCGGGTTGATTATGCTGGCCGCGGGGAGCGGCAGGCGTTTTGGGGAAAATAAGCTGCTCTATCCGCTGGAGGGAAAGCCCATGTATCTCCATCTCCTGGAAAGGCTGGCCGCCGTCTGCGCGAAGGACGGCCGCCGGAATCTGTTTGTCGTTTCGCGTTATGAAGAAATTTTGCGGAAAACGGAAGAGCTGGGCGGACAGCCGGTTTTCGGGGCGCGCAGCGGGGAAGGGATCGCTTACTCCATACGGGCAGGAGTGGAAAGGGCAAAGGAGATGGACGCATGGGCCTTTTTCGCGGCGGATCAGCCGTGGCTCAGGCAGGAGACCATAGAACGGTTTCTCCGAAAGATGGAGGAAGGTTCTTGCGCGCTGGGATGCGTACGGCACGGCGGGCAAAGCGGAAATCCCACGTGGTTTACCCGGGCGTATCGGGAGGAACTGATGGCCCTGGAGGGAGACCGGGGAGGAAAGCGGATTATTCTGGCCCATGAGGAAGCGTGCGTGTACGCAGACGTGGCGGACGGCAGAGAGCTGGCCGATGTGGATTATCGCTGCGGCACATGAAAAAAATGCAATTTATATCCCCCGGGGTGGCTTGCGGGGGAGAAGGCTTTGCAGTAGAATAGAAAACGTAAATAAGTTGATCTTGTTAAACCTCCATAATTACGAACAAGACAATGCCGGCGATCGCAGGCCGGCAATACGCGGGAAACAAAAAAAGACCGGTCTCGGTCTTTTTTTGTTTCCCGGACGCTGCCAGGGGCATCCGGAAACCCGGGCAGATGAGGTTAAACCATCACCGCCAGTGCATTCAGGATTTCCTTCTCCACCTTCGGCGGAAATCCGTCTACGCTTGGCTCGGTTTTCTTTGTCACCCCATCTACGCACCCCAGTTCCACAATCCGCTGCAGATAAGCGGATATCTCCGAATAGGTAGGCAGCAGATGCTTATGGCTGAGTAAAGCCAGATAAGCGGTGAGCGCATATGCCCCCCAGTTGGAGGTGGTTGCGATAATCAGTTCATCCACCGTTACCGTACAGGGATTCAGATCCAGCCTGGAGGCGATGACCTTTTTCAGATTGCCCATGCCAATCTCATTCCCGCCGTCTCCTATCCCGATGGTCAGGATATGCTGCTCCGCGGCCAGCTCAAACATGGTATCGATCCTGGCGGTCTGTTCCGCGATGCTGACCCCGCGCATATTGGCGTAATCATTCTCCAGATTGCGTCCGCAGCGCTCAATGGAAATGAGGGCAGCAGGGCGGTACTGCTCCAGAAGCGCACGGTAGACCTGCACATCGGCGTCAACCTCCACGTATTCCACGGCAATATGCTCGGATTCAAACAGCCCGCGGCAGATATGATCCGTAACGATTATCGGCGTAAAGCCCAGACGGGACAGTGCCAGGGCGACGCTGAGCGTTCCGGGAGGGCCGTCTGTCTCGGCGCAGCCGGAAACATAAAAGCCGGTGGTCAGCAGGATATTCCCCCGCTCCAGGGCGAGCAGCCGTTCTGCAGCCCTGCGGCAGTAATGGGCGCCCAGATACTGCTGCAGCAGCGTCATTCCGCGGCTGGAGTAGCGCAGGACGATATGTTCAATGGAAGAATAGTCAGGTGCCGTCTTATTCATCAATCTTTCCTCCGATCAGTCGATGCATGGGCAGAACCGGTATCCCCTCTTGGTCCAGAGCCTGGTGAATGCTGCGTACAAAAGCCAGCGCCGCAGGGCTGTCGCCGTGAACGCAGATAGAATCTGCTTCCACCTCGATCTCCTTTCCGGTAATCGAAACGACAGTTCCGTTTTTTACCATGGAAATCACCCGTGCGATGGCCTCTGCCTCGTCTGTAATGACCGCTCCCGTACGGCTGCGGGGAACAAGGGTGCCGTCCTCCTCGTAGGCCCGGTCGGCGAACACCTCCTTCGCCGTGGGCAGGCCGCAGCTTTCCGCAGCCAGGAGAAGCTGGCTGTGGGCAGGGCCAAGCAGAATCAGGCCGGGATCCACAGCACGTATGCCTTTGCAGATTGCCTCCGCAATCTGCCCATCCTTGACCGCCATATTGTACAGGGCGCCGTGGGGCTTGACGTGCTGCAGCTTTATCCCATATGCGGTACAGAATGCACTGAGCGCGCCGATCTGATACTGGATCATGGCGGTGATCTCCTGGGCAGAGAGACTCATATTCCTCCGGCCAAAGCCCACCAGATCGGGAAAGCCCGGATGAGCGCCCACACAGACCTGATTTTCCTTTGCGGTTTTTACGGTTTTCTGCATAACCAGCGGGTCAGAGGCGTGAAAGCCGCAGGCCACGTTGGCGGAAGAGATATACGGGATGATTTCCTCATCCATCCCGCAGGTGTAGTTGCCGAAGCTCTCCCCAAGATCACAATTTAAGTCAACTGCTTTTGACATAGTATTTTCCTCCGGATAGACAGTCAGTATTTCAGCTCCGCATTGCGGATATCGGTGATCAGCATGTGGCCCGGCGCATGGGTAATGGCCAGAGGCGGTCTGGATTCCATCACCACATTCTGGGGAGTCACGCCGCAGGGCCAGAATACCGGAACCTCACCGTCGCGGATCGTTACCCGATCGCCGAAGTCCGGGCGGCGGATATCGGAAATCCCGATGACCTCCGGGTCGCCGATGTGCACCGGCGCGCCGTGCACTCGCGGCATTTCCGCCGTGACTGCTACGGCCCGGGAGATCAGCGCATAGGGGATGGGCCTCATGCTGACCACCATATTTCCGTGAAATACACCGGCGGGGGTACAGGGAATATTGGTTTTGTACATGGGGACATTGCAGCCCTCCTCAATGTGCCGTACCGGTACCCGGGCTTCCAGCAGGGCAGCCTCAAAGGAAAAGCTGCAGCCGATCAGAAAGCTGACAAAATCGTCCTGCCAGTACGGGGAGACGTCGGTATACTCTCCCTCCAGGTTCCCGTCCCGGTAGATCCGGTATCTGGGGATTTCCCGGGCAATGTCGGCGCCGTCCGCGATCGTATGCAGCAGGCGGCTTCCCGTATCGCTGACCTCCAGCAGAGGGCAGGATCTGGGGTTTCGCTGGGTGAACAGGAGAAAATCATAGGCCAGGCTTTGGGGAAGTACGACGAGATTCGCCTGGGCATACCCGGCGCACATACCGGCGGTCGGCCCGGTGATCTCACCGGAACGGATCAGCGCCCGGACCTCCTTAGGACTCATGTGGGTATAATTCATGGAAAAGCCTCCTTTTGAAAATAGATCGTATTTCCCGGACGGCACTGGGCCAGGGCGGGAAGGTCTGCTGTGCAGACGGTGGCGATCTTGGCGTAGCCTCCGGTGGTCTGCCGGTCCGCCAGCAGGATGATCGGCTGCCCGGCAGAAGTTACCTGGATGGAGCCAAAGACAATGCCGTCAGAGATAATGTCCGTCCCACAGACACTTTCAATGGCCGGCCCGTTCAGGCGGCAGCCCATCCGGTCGCTCTGCGCAGACACGGTGTAGGGCTGGGAATAAAAGGTCTGCAGCCCCGTTCCGGTAAAGGCGTCCTCCTGGGGGCCGGGGATAACCCGGACAGTAATGGAGGACGGATAATCCGGCTGTTTGGCCCGGCGGCCGGAAATTTCTTCGTATGGGCAGGGCGGGACGCCCACGGGCAGGAGATCGCCGCGCCGGAGGGCGCGTCCCTGATATCCGCCGATGCCGCATTTCAGATTGGTAGAGCGGCTTCCCATCACCGGGGGTACGTCAATCCCGCCCGCGGCGGCCAGATATGTCCGGCAGCCGGAAACAGCCATACCCAGGCTTAATGTGGAGCCGGCCGCGGCCAGGATGGGGCGGTTCATCGGGCAGGGCTGTCCGCCCAGGACAGGGGCCATGTCGGCTCCGGTAATTGCGATAACGGTGTCCGATTCCAGCCGGTAGCTTCCCCCGAACAGGGTGTGCTCCAGAACAGCTTCGCCGCCGGCGTTTCCCACCAGCTCATTGGCTGTCCGGTAGGCACGCTGATCCATAACCCCGGAGCAGGGCATGCCGAACTGCTGATAGCCGAAGCGTCCCAGATCCTGAACGGTGGTCAGCGCTCCGGGGATCAAAACCCTTATGTTTCCCATGGCTTATCCTTCCTTTCTTCATTGCTCCAGAATCTCCGGGCGGTAGGTACCGCGGAGAATCATCTGCCGGATATCATAATATTCCGATGAGGAAACAGGGACAAAACGGATGTATTCCCCGGCCCTGCACAGTACAGGCTCCTCATTGTCCGGACGGTAAAAGTCCAGCGGGGTACTGCCGATCAGCCGCCAGCCTCCCGGAGAGTCCAGCGGGTATACACCGGTCTGGCTTCCGCCGATGCCGACGGAGCCCTTGGGTATTTTCACCCGCGGAGTGGACAGGCGGGGGATTTCCAGCCGCTTATCCAGCCCGCCCAGATACGCAAATCCGGGAAGAAAGCCCAGCATATAGATTTTGTAATCCACTGAGCTGTGCAGCCGGATGATCTCCTCCCGGCTAAGCCCGGTATAGCGTTCCAGATCGCAAAGATCCGGACCGAAGTGGGAGCCGTAGCAGCAGGGAACCTGCAAAATCCGCCTGGCGGCAGGGACATTCGTTTCCGGTCGGCCGGCAAGCCTCTTCAAGGCTTCGCTCAGCTGTCCAAAGCCGGTCACAGCCGGGTCATAGCAGATCAGCAGGGAGCGGAAGGTGGGCACCAGCTCACGGATTCCGGGTACCTGCTCCCGGGTGAGGGCAGAGGCCAGCGCATGTACCTGACGGTTAATTTCCGGATCAATGGAATTGCCGAATTCAGCGACCAGAGCCTGGTCGCCGGCCGGCAGCAGCTTCATCGCATTCACCAGATATTCCTCCTTGTATGGACTGCGTTTATTCGGCGGTTGCCTCATAAAATTCCTTCAGCAGTGCTTCGCGGATACTTTCCAGCATTTCCGGCTGTTTTCCGCCTACAGGCTTTCCGTCTATGGATTCGGCATGGAGACAGAGGTTGCTTGAGCTGGTCACGATAACCTCCTCTGCCTGATACAGGTCATCCAGGGTAAATGCAGTCTCGTTTACCGGGATTTCCAGCTTTTTACACATACGGATCAGATGGGCGCGGGCAATTCCGGGCAGAATCAGGTTGTCGGTGGGCGCGGTGCGCAGTATTCCGTCCTGGATAATGTGGACATTGCTGTGGGCGCATTCCGTCACGCGGCCGCCCGGACGGTAGAAAACGGATTCCTGGCAGCCTGCCTCCCTGGCACGCTGAGTGGCCATTACGGAGGGGATCAGGTTCAGCGTTTTGATGTTGCAGTGAAAGAAACGGGTATCCTCCGTGGTGATCAGCCGGATCGGTGCCCTGCCGTCGGAGATTTCGGCGGGGGTCAGGGAAACCCAGAGGTTCCCGGGGCCTTCGGTAAAGGCATGATTGCGGATACCTGTTCCGCGTGTCACCTGATAATAGACGAAAAGATTTCCGGTATCCATCTTCAATACCAGTTTCTGAAGCAGCTCCTTTAGTTCCTGCTTAGTCACCGGCATCTGGATTTTCAGCAGACCGGCGCTGTTAAAAAAGCGGTCGATATGCTCATCAATTGCAAAGATACGGTAATTCCGGCAGGGGCCGGCATCGTAAACGCCGTCGCCAAACCAGCAGACCCGGTCATTCATGGGCACAGTCATTTCCTCAAGCTCACCAAATTTTCCATTGTAATATCCCAGAGTTTTCATAAACAGACATCCTCCCTGCTACAGTGTAGTTTAGGTTTTGCCTCATCGGGAACGGAATTTCCGATGATACAAAAAAAAGACGGCGGGAACTCCTTCGACCTCCTTGCCGTACTTTTCACCTGACAACAGACATTCCGTGAAGTGCGTATTCTATTGCCATATCTGGATTTTATAGCCCTTCCGGAAAAATGTCAATTAGCTTTGCATAATAACCTAATTTTTTTGGGATCATCGAGCAAAACTGAAAAAAATTGTGAAAATGAGAAATTTGTTATTGACATACCCAAAAGTTTGCGGTATAGTCTTGGACATAGATGAACGAAGACGTTTGATCGCTGAAGCAGCGGTCAGGCGTCTTTTTTCATTTCAGAAACAAAGGTCCGCAGGCGATGCGTTCTTTTTGATGAGGAGGAGAATTAATTATGAAGAAGAAAG
>JAHZHG010000166.1:0-208 GCA_019420425.1 Clostridiales bacterium | reverse complement strand
TTTATGTTCAGCACTGGCATTGACCATGGCCATGTCCATGACGGCGGGATTTGCGGTGAGCGCAGAGGAAGAGGATTATGTGATCCGTGTCGGCGCAGTTTGCGCAATGACCGGCGGCTCGGCGGTGTACGGGGAAGGTGCACAGAATGCCATCGACATGGCAGTGGAAGAGATTAATGCTTCCGATTCCGAGTACAAGATTGAAATC
>JAHZHG010000165.1 GCA_019420425.1 Clostridiales bacterium | reverse complement strand
ATTGCCAAGGAGCTGATCGATTCTGCACATTCGGTAATCTATTTTTCTGCCTTCCGCCTTTTTGAGCTGTTTGCCAAAACCACCTTTGGAAAAAATGAAGCCTTTGGCCGGTTTGACGAGCGGGAGGTGGTGGAATACGCCTATATTTTTGACTGTGACCTGCTGATTCTGGATGATCTGGGCACGGAGCTGACCAACAGCTTTGTGGCAACCCAGCTGTTTCTCGTGATCAATGAACGGCTTGCCCGCAAAAAGAGTACAATCATCTCCACCAATCTATCTCTTCGCACCTTTGCCTCCACGTACTCTGAGCGCGTATTTTCCCGCATCTCCAGCAACTACTCCATGGAGCGCCTGATCGGAGATGATATTCGTATCCAGAAGAAGCTTGGTTCCCGCTCCCGCAGCGGTCAATAGCAAAAAATACCGAAATAAGGCTTGACCTGTCCGCATTTTATGCTAAACTAATTACTGTATTTTCCTGTTTACACGAATAGATGGAGGATTTGGAATGCAGTCTGTTGAAGAACAAAACATGGAAACGATTCCCGTGGGCGCACTGGGAATCATCCCTCTGAAAAGCTGTGAGACACTCGGAAAAAAGATCAATGATTACATTGTACAATGGAGAACAGAGCGTAACCTGGAGCACAAGTATCCCCCTACTCTCCAGGGTTATCTGAAAGATTCTTACCTGATTGACTGCTCTGTCCCCCGTTTTGGTTCCGGAGAAGCCAAGGGGATTATCCGCGAATCCGTCCGCGGAGACGATATCTATATTCTGGTGGATGTCTGCAACTACAGCATGACCTACCGTCTGGGCAAGTACACCAATCAGATGTCTCCCGACGATCATTTTCAGGATCTGAAGCGCGTGATCGCCGCAATCGGCGGAAAAGCCAGAAAGATTACGGTTATTATGCCCTTCCTTTATGAAAGCCGTCAGCACAAGCGCAGCGGCCGTGAATCATTGGACTGCGCGCTCGGCCTGCAGGAGCTGGTACGCATGGGCGTAGACAACATCATTACCTTTGATGCCCACGACCCACGGGTGCAGAACGCCATTCCCCTGCACGGTTTTGAAACCGTTCAGCCGACCTACCAGTTTATCAAGGGCTTATACAGGGCTGTTCCTGACCTGGTAATCGATGCCAAGCATACCATGGTAATCAGCCCGGACGAAGGCGGAACCAGCCGCGCCATCTATATGGCCAATGTACTCGGTGTGGATATGGGTATGTTCTACAAGCGCAGAGATTACGCTACGATTGTTGATGGAAAAAACCCGATTGTCGCCCACGAATTTCTGGGTTCCGATGTGGAAGGCAAGGATATGATCATTATCGATGACATGATCTCTTCCGGAGACAGTATGCTTGAGGTCGCCACTGAGCTGAAACGCCGCAAAGCTGCGCGCATCTTCCTCTGTGCCACCTTCGGCCTGTTCACCAACGGCCTGGAGCGCTTTGACAAGGCCTACAGCGAGGGAATCTTCCACTCCGTACTGACCACCAATCTGGTTTACCAGACGCCGGAGCTGCTGGAAAAACCCTACTATATTACCTGTGACATGAGCAAATATCTGGCGTTGATGATTGACACCTTAAATCACGACGATTCCATCAGCGAGCTGCTGAGTCCGTCTGACCGGATCAACCGGTTCCTGGCAAAGCATAATCACAAATAATGCAATGGGACACCTCCCCAAAGGAGCTGTCCCATTCATTTTTCAGATGCTTATTCAGAAATGACCGGCATATTTCATTCCGGCGTTTGCGTGTATTCTGCTCTCAGCAGAGCAATTTCCCGCGCGTATCCATCCAGCTCGTTTGGGGTTTCCAGATATACCGGAATCCCCTGCAGCTCGGGACGCTTCAGCAGGCGTACCATGGCCTCCAGCCCTATGGAGCCTTCTCCAATCTTTTCGTGCCTGTCCTTGTGGCTGGCAAAGGGGTTTTTGCTGTCATTCATATGAATGGCACGCAGCCGTTCCAGACCGATGATCCGGTCAAATTCTCCCAGTACACGATCCAGCTCCCCGACAATATCGTATCCCCCGTCATAGACGTGGCAGGTGTCCAGGCAGACGCCCATTTTTTCCTTTAATTCTACCCGTTCCAGTATAGCTGCCAGCTCTTCAAATCGTCCGCCGACCTCTGTTCCCTTTCCCGCCATGGTTTCCAGCAAAACTGTGGTGGTCTGTTCGGGGCGCAGAAGCTCATTCAGCAGGTCTGCGATCAGACGGATTCCCTCCTTTGCCCCCTGGCCCACGTGGCTTCCGGGGTGAAAATTGTAGCAGCTGCCCGGAATATACTCCATCCGCCGCAGATCGTCTTCCATGGTCATCCGGGCAAACTCCCGGGTATGGTCATTGCCTGAGCATGGATTAAGCGTATAGGGCGCATGGGCCAGGATTTTTTCTATGCCCTGCTCCTTCGCGTAGGCGAGATACGCCGCCACGTCCTCAGGATCGATCTCCTTTGCCCGGCTCCCCCGTGGATTCCGGGTAAAAAACTGAAAGGTATTGGCTCCAATGGACACCGCCTCCTTTCCCATATGCAGAAATCCCTTTGCCGAAGAGAGATGGCATCCTATGGTAAGCATATCAGTTTCCTCCTTTTATCCGTTCGTAAATCTGTTTTTCCCGGTTCTGGCAGGTGAACAGGATGACCTGCCTGCCGCAGCCGTCCAAAAGACGCAGGGCCTCCTCCAGCCGCTCGTCGTCATACATGGCAAAAGCATCGTCAAGAATCACCGGCAAAGGCTCCTTTTTTTCAAAGACTACGCCTGCCGCCAGGCGAAGCGCCAGATAAATCTGGTGCATGGTCCCGCAGCTTACCTGATTTAAATTCAGCAGCCGGTCCGGCGTATTGATCCGCACCTCTCCCGATGAGTCCAGGGAAACCCGGGTATATCTGCCCCCGGTCAGCCGATCCAGAATCCCTGAGGCAGCCTGCTGGAATTTTCCTCCTGTCTCCGTATAAATATTACCGGAAATCTCCCGCATACGGGCAATGGCCAGCTCCAGCGCCTGCCGCTCTTCCTCCAGCGCATTCAGCGTATCGGAAGACTGCGGCTGTTCCAGCTCGTCCATGAGATTGCCCAGCAGTACCTCTTTTTCGTGAATTTCCCGGCTGAGCCGATCCATCTCCCAGCGGAGCTGCTCCTGCTCCTTCGTCGGCGTATCCCGGCCGTTGCCCATGACCTCCACCGCATTGACCTGAGCCTGCCAGCGCTTTCGTTTTTTCCGGTCACGCAGACGATAGCTGTAAAGCAAAACGGCCGCGGCCAGAAATATGGCTCCGCCAAAGGCCAGAACTACCCGAAAGGTCTTTTCCTTAATCAAAGCCGCCACGCCAAAGCAGGCCGCGCTGACCAGCAGCAGCAATAGCTGGACAAAGAACAGCTTCACCCGATCCCCTCTTTGCAGAAAGTCCGGCTCGATCAGGACATCCTTTTGCTTTCTCTCCACCTCTCTGGCCGTAGTGATCACCAGCCGCTTTTCGCAGTCCGACCGCCGCTTGGCCAGCTCCTGCAGCTCGTTTTTTACATAGGCGATCCGGGACTCCTGCTCCCGTCTGCCCTCGGCAAGGCGGTTTTCCTCCTGCTTTTTCTGCTTTTCCGTCTCCCTGCGCCGCTCCTTCAGATAGTCCACGGCCCGTGCCACATTCAGATCCTTATCGCCTGTCTCCTGGTAATTGACCATATAGTGCTGAAGCTGCTCCGCCAGCGCTGCGTCTGTCCTTACCTTTTCCTGAGACAGAAATACCGAATTGACAAACGAGGCCTCACTCAGGCCCGATCGAATCTCCTCCAGGCACATCTCGGCGTTCAGCTCCTGTCCGGTCTGCTCATCGATCACCCGAACCGTACGTTCCAGAAAGTTCCGCTCAATCCGCAGCCGCCTTCCCCCGGAGATTACGGTCATACTCCCTTCGTATGCCCCCGGGTTCTGCCAGGGCAGGTGCAGGGTGTATTCGTCATTTCTCCCCGCCCTGCCCCTCTGGCGCTCCAGACCGTAGAGCATACTCCGGATAAAAGAATGCATTGTGCTTTTTCCCGTTTCATTATCTCCATAAATAATGGACAGGCCCGGCGAAAACGAAATCCGGTAATCCGTAAATTTCCCATAGTGCTTCAAATGCAGCTGTCGTATTTCCAAATCGTTCTCCCCTTTCTCGATTTCCCCCTCAGCAGCGATATGCTTCGCTCCCAATTACCCAAAACACTTCCCCATCACTGGCTTCTGCGCAGGGCCGTCCCTGTATGCAGCAGCGCCTCCACCCCATAGCTCAGCGCCTTTTGCTGCACCGTATCCTCTTCCTGCCCGTCAAAGCTCTCGATATACCGGGCAATCAGCTGCCCGCCATACTGCTGACGCAGCTGCTCCATGTCGTATGCCGGATATGTCTCGTCCAGCGCCTCCAGCACATGCCCCAGCTCCCCGTACCGTCCGGTATCAAATCTGCACTCCAGGTTCCGGTATCCCTGAAGAATAATCTTGTACAGGTTCTGTTTGCCCCGTGTATACATTTCCTGACGCACCCGCTCGCGCACCGCAGTATCCGTATCCTCCGGCGTAACCCTGACCTTTAGATGGACATATTCCCGTTTCGCCGCCGGCACAAAGCGAAGGCGCATCCCGTCCCGGTCCACAATGCCCTCCACAAATCCATGGGGGCCGGTGTCATTCCGGTCAATCGGCTCCAGCGCTCCGGCATAGACCGCCTTCCCCTTCACCAGCTGATGCGGCCGGTGGATATGCCCCAGTGCAATATAGTCAAACGCTGACCGCTCCATGGCCTGACGGCTGACCGGTATATGCCGCTCGTCTCCGCCATGGGCCAGCAGGATATGAAAATACCCATTTCTCTCCGGGCAAAGCCCGTCATAGAGCGGCGCGGTGATCTCCCGCTGGGTATAGCTGAAACCGTAGATCTCCGTTTTTATCCCCTCATACTGTACCCGTTCACAGCTGCCCGACCAGAGGCAGGTGACATTTTCACTCCAGGCAAAGGAGAGATACGCGCTTCCCTGCTTCAGATAGTCATGGTTTCCGGCAATCAGCACCACCCTGGTCTTTCCCAGAGACGCAAACAGCTCGTTTACCTCTCTCAGTTCTCCCTCAAGAGGCTGCCCATGAAACAAATCTCCCGAAATCAGCACCAGATCCACTCGTTCCTTTTTGGCCCGCTTTAATACGCTTTCAAAGGTTTCCCAGATTTCCTGGCTGCGTTTTTTCGCCCACGGATACCCTGCATCCGGCACAGCCCCCAAATGTACGTCTGCTATATGAATAAACCGCATGATTCCTCCTATATTTCCTATGGATTTTTCCAGTATATCATAGAATTCATCGGAAATCCATGATATACTTTTCTTATTATACGCGTCCCCCTGGTCAGGGGCGGACGGCAAAAACCAACAGGAGGAACTGCAAATGAAGAAATTCGCAGAAGAATTCAA
The DNA here is from genome assembly GCA_019420425.1 of Clostridiales bacterium. Lineage (GTDB taxonomy): Bacteria > Bacillota > Clostridia > Lachnospirales > Lachnospiraceae > JAHZHG01. Next base: position 1,008 of record JAHZHG010000165.1, on the reverse strand, counting down.
AGCCTTTATCATGCGTGGGAATGTGATCGACATGGCTGTCGGCGTAGTGATCGCCACCGCCTTCAACGACATTGTCACCTCCCTGGTCAACGACATCATCATGCCGCTGGTCACCCTGCTCACCGGCAAAGTCAGCTTTGTCGATCTCTTTATCACCCTGGACGGCGGCAGCTACGCTACCCTGCAGGCCGCTAAGGATGCCGGAGCATCCGTCTTTGCCTACGGCAACTTCATCCAGTCCATCGTGCAGTTTTTGATTATTTCCTTCTCCATCTTCGTGGCAATCAAGGCAATTTCCAGGCTGCACAGAGAAAAGCCCGCCGTGGAAGAAGCCCCAACAACCAAAATCTGCCCGTACTGCAAATCTGAGATACATATAGAAGCGGTAAAATGTCCGCATTGTGCTTCGGAGCTGGAGTAACGTCGGCCTTAAACTTGTGATTGTCATAAAATAGATCCCCTCCAGGAGCTGCAGCTAAACCGCAGCATTCCCGAAGGGGATCTATTTTTACTCCGCCTGCTCCAGCGCCTGGCTCAGGTCGGCAATAATATCATCGATATGCTCTATTCCTACGGACAGCCGGATCAGTCCCGGGGATACCCCTGCATCCGCCAGCTGCTGGTCATTCATCTGCCGATGGGTATGGCTGGCCGGATGAAGCACACATGTCTTGGCGTCCGCTACATGCGTGACTATGGAGGCCAGCTTCAGGCTGTCCATAAACTTCACCGCAGCAGCTCTTCCTCCTTTCAATTCAAAGGAAATCACCCCGCTGGTTCCGTTCGGCATATATTTTTTCGCCAGCTCATGGTACTTGTCACCCGGGAGTCCTGCAAAATTTACGTGCGCCACCTTCTCATGAGCATCCAGAAATTCTGCCACACGCTGCGCGTTATAGCAGTGGCGCTCTACACGCAAAGGCAGGGTTTCCAGTCCCAGATTCAATAGAAAACAGTTCTGCGGAGACGGAATAGACCCCAGATCCCTCATCAGCTGCGCCGTTGCCT
>JAHZHG010000164.1:4113-6489 GCA_019420425.1 Clostridiales bacterium | reverse complement strand
TGCAAATCAAAAGCTCATCGTCATTTTCTCCTACAATGATACCGGAACCGCTGCTCTCACTCTCCAGCTCCTGCACCGACCAGCTGCGCATGTCCAGCACCTCCTGCACAGACTTGTTCGTGATCGCTACTACAGACGGCATAACATTCTCAACCATTTCGGAAATATCCAGGCTGCCGGTACCTGCGCCGTCCTCTGTATTCAGGGTATCCACTGTGTTAATCAGGGAATAATCGCTGTCTGCCTCTGTGCGGAGCTTTGTCTCTGAACTCTGCTTCTCCGATGCCCAGGCGGGTAACTGACTCGCCACTGTTCCGCCTACCATTGCACATATTAATAATGCTGCTAATTTACGTCTCATAAAAAAGCCTCCTTTTTGCTTTTCATTGATTTATGGTTCAAACCGTTTCCGGTTTTGCCTGTCTCATTTCTTTGTATGGCTAAAGAATACCGTAAGATTTTGATGGATTTGTGATTAGACTGTGTTTCTTCTGTGAACTCTTTCCAAAAGTATATTTGCCGTTTTCCTGCTTCTGCGTTATAATAAAAACGGCTGTTTGCCGCGCAATTTTCTCTATTTTTTGGAGGCTGCAATGAACATAGAAGATGTTGAAGGACTGGAGGAGGAGCTGCTGAATTACCCGCTTCTCCAATATGCAATTTTAGATCGGGACCAGGTAAACTTTCTGGATCACGTCCGCTATGTCTGCGAGACGGAATGTCCATGCTACGGCAAATCCTGGTCCTGCCCGCCTGCGGTGGGTACAGTGGATGAATGCCGGGAACGCTGCCAAAAATTCACCCATGTTTTTCTGTTTACCACCATCGCAGAGGTCAATGACATTACCAATATGGAAGAAACACTGGCTACCCGTGAGGCTCATGAGGAGGTAACGCGGGAGCTGACGGCGGTATTCCGGCGGCGCTTTGGCGAAACGCTGACCATCTCCACCGAATCCTGTGCGATCTGTCCCAAGTGCAGCTATCCGGACGGTCCATGCCGCCATCCGGACAAGATGTTTCCCTGTGTAGAGAGCCACGGGATCCTGGTGACCGAGCTGGCTGAAGCTGCCGGCATCCCCTTTATCAACGGAGCCAATGTGGTGACCTGGTTCAGCCTGATCTGGTTTAACGGAAAGGAAAGCGAATGCCAACCTATCAAATGATTATTCAGTACGACGGCAGCCGCTACAACGGCTGGCAAAAGCAGGGCAACACGCCGGATACCATACAGGAAAAGCTGGAATCCCTGCTGACGAAGCAATACGGCCTTCCCATAGAGGTCGCCGGATCCGGACGCACAGACGCCGGAGTCCATGCCCTGGCCCAGTCGGCCAGCTTCCGCGTGCCCCAGACCGCGGACCGGTTTTCTCCGGATGAACTTCTTTCCCTCGCCAACCGGTATCTGCCTGCGGATATTCGTGTCCTCTCGGTTTATCCGGCCCATGACCGGTTTCACGCCAGGCTCTCCGCCCGGCGGAAATGCTATGAATACCGCCTGGACTGCGGCAAAATCGCCCGGGTTTTTGACCGGAAATACGTGACCCGCCTGGAGGATTGTCTGCCTCTGCTCTACGGCACAAAGGCAGTCCCCTCTCCTGTCTGCCTCAATATTCCTGCTATGAAGGCGGCTGCGGCCATGGCCACTGGCACCCATGATTTCAAGAGCTTCTGCGGAAACCGGAAAATGAAAAAATCCACTGTCCGCACGATTGATTCGATTACCATTGAAGAGACAGAAAGCGGCCTCCTCTGTATTCGCTGCGTGGGAAATGGATTTTTGTATCATATGGTACGCATACTCACCGGTACGCTGGTGGAAATCGGCCTGGGGCTTTCCGCTCCTGACTCCATGGAGGAGATTATCCAGGGGAAAAACCGGGATCTGGCCGGATTCACCGCGCCGCCCCAGGGCCTTTTTCTTTGCTGGGTCGAGTACTAGAGCAGCTTCAGCTCCTGATATACTGCCGCCGCAGGGAGGCCTACCACCGTGTTGTAGTCTCCCTCGATTTTCTCAATAAATGCGCCGAAGCGTCCCTGTATACCGTACGCCCCTGCTTTGTCCATAGGCTCTCCGGTTCTGACGTATTCCCGGATCTCCTCCTCGGACATGGGATAGACATACACCTTTGTCTCACTGGAAAAGGTGCGTATCCGGGTGTGCCCCTCGGCCTTTTTCACCAGGGTCACTCCGGTAAATACGGAATGCACGCTGCCCTGGAGCCGGGAGATCATCCGCACCGCGTCCTCCTCGTCGGCAGGCTTTCCCATGATCTCGCCTCCCTGGCTGACCACCGTATCTGCCCCCAGCACAATACCGTCCCCGCATCTGGAGGCCACATCCAACGCCTTTTGCATGGACAGCTCCTCCACCAC
>JAHZHG010000164.1:0-4103 GCA_019420425.1 Clostridiales bacterium | reverse complement strand
GGGTCATGGTCTCGACCCCCTCGGCAGGATCCGTGGCAGTCACCACCTCTTCAATCCGGCTGGGCATCGCCTCGTAGGCCAGACCGACCTGTTCCAGAAGCTCCCGCCTTCTCGGGGAAGCTGATGCAAGAATAATTCTCGTATTTTCCATTACACGTACTCCTCTTTTCGGTTTAATTTATTCTGGACATCTTCTCTTTCCGGTGCCATAATAGATAAAGAATTTATCGATGAAGAGAGGACTGCCCATGTTTCTGCTGATTTCCAATCAAGTTGCCAAAATGCTGATCCTGATGCTGATTGCCTTCGCCTGCTACAGGCTGAACATCATTGACCAGAGCGGCAGCAAGGTACTTGCCAATTTTCTCCTGCTGGTCGTCAACCCGTTTCTGATTATATCCGCTTACCAAATGGAATACAGCGCCCATCTGGCCCAGGGCCTGCTGATCTCCTTTGGCCTGGCGGCGCTTACGCACCTTGTGGCGATTCCGCTGGCCCATCTTATCCTGCGGCCTTCCGATTCTCCCCATTCAGACTACCGGGTGGAACGCTACTCCGCCATTTATTCCAACTGCGGCTTTATGGGCATTCCCCTGGTCAGCAGCATCCTGGGGCATGAAGGCGTCCTTTATCTGACCGCATACATGACCGTGTTCAATTTCTTTACCTGGACCCACGGCCTCTGCGTGATGCGCGGAAAAACCTCTGCAAAGGAAATGATACGCGGCCTGATTTCTCCCATGGTTATCTGCTGCTTACTGGGTATGATCATGTACTTCTCACGGATCACTCTGCCGGAGGTGCTGCTGGATCCCATCGACTATATTGCGGCCATGAACACCCCCCTGGCCATGATCGTCGCCGGCGTTTCCATCGCCCAGTCCGATCTGCGCAAGGCCTTTGTCAAAGTCAGGATCTACCTCACCATGGCAGTAAAGCTTTTGCTGATTCCTGTGGTTATGCTGTTTATCTTCCGGCTGCTGAATCTTGACCGGACAATCCTCTACACCACCCTGGTCGCCTCGGCCTGTCCCACTGCGGCCACCGGAACGATGTTCGCCCTGAAGTATGACTGCGACTTTACGTACGCTTCGGAAATCTATGCGATTTCTACCGTATTCTCTCTGGCCACCATACCGGTGGTCGTCCTGCTGGCCGAACAGTTCCTGGGCTGATATTGGATCGCTACGTGAAAAGAATCCCGCAAGCGGGATTCTTTTTAGTTTTCTTTTTTTCGCGCCTCCTGCATCACCACGCAGGTTTTGAAATGCTCGCATCCGGTAAAGCAGCAGTCGCTCCCGGTCAGCACCCATTTCCCGTCCTGCAGCTCGTACTCACAAAACACGCGCCGTGTCTCATTCTGCGTTTTGCAGAATCCGCTGATCAGCTCCTCTGAATACTCCTCCATCCTTATTCTCCTGTCTTGACTTTCAGTTCTTCTTTTATTTTGCTCATCCGCCTGCGCAGAGAGTCCTTCAGCTCAATAAAGGATTCCTTGTATTTTACGGACATTGCGGAAGGGTTGCGCCGCAGCATACGGAAAATATCCTTTTTCAGCATAAATTCCTGAGAGCGCTCCCTGCGGGAAAGCAGCGAGGTCTTCAGCTCCTGCAGCTCTTCTGCCGTCTGATCCCTCCGCTTTGCCTTCTCGTCGGCGATCACCGCCTCCAGCACCTCTATCCGCTTCTGCATCCTTGCCGCCTCTGCCTTCAGCCGCTCGGCTCTGAGCAGCACATCCCGCAGATCGATGGCCGTCTTGAATGAGGTGGCAAAGTCTGCGGCCGCCAGCATAGAAATCACCAGCGCAATCGTATACGCCGTCTTATCCGGAAGCCCCAGTACCAGCGGCTCCAGCGGCTCCTGAAACACCTCCACCAGAAAAACAGACAGCACGCCCCAGCACAGCGACGAGGTCAGGCAGATATAGCCATGTACATTAAACGGCTTATCGCTGTAATCCCAGTATCTGACCTTAAACAGCGCCTCCATCACCGCGCCGGTTACGTATTCCAGCAAGGTCGCTGCCGCCATACCGGCAAAAAACAGGGCCACATAATTTCCCTTCAGCGGCAGGCCTACCACCAGCATGACGATCGCTCCTGAGCCGTAGATCGGCAGCAGCGGGCCCTTCATGAATCCCCGGTTAACAAATTTTTTCTTTGGAATAGATACAACCGTACACTCCCAGATCCATCCGATGAAGCAATACAGATAGAAAAACAGAATCCACTGCACCGGCTCGTATGTGTTCATTTCGTCTTACTCCTCTTCCTCCTCTTCGGCAATCGCTCCGGAAGCGCCGGATACGGAAACAACAACCACGATTACCGCCACAATTACCACAAACAAAATCATAACAATCAGAAAAATATAGATAAAGCCGTCATCCTGGGCAGCTGTCTCCGTCTGGCTGTCTGCGGCCTCCGTCTGGGCTTCCGTCACCACTGTCGTTTCTGCCGTCTCTGCCGCACGGACCAACGTCATCCGCTGGCAGGCCAGCGCCATCATCAGGAACAGCATTACCGCTGCGCCTGCAGCACAAATCCGTTTCCAGGTGAATTTCATTCGGTTTGTCATTGTCTTTTTCTCCTTATTTTTTCTTCCCATACAAAGAAGCCAGCATGTCTGCCGCTCCTTCTATTCCCCAATAGCTGCTGTCCAGAATCAGGTGATAGTTCTCCATCTCGCCCCACTTCCGGTCCGTATAATAATTGTAATAATACCGGCGCTGCTTGTCCATTTTCCGGGTCAGGGCGGCTGCTTCTTTTTCTTCCAGGGAGAGCCGCTCCATTACATTATGCACGCGGAAGTCCATCGGCGCATGAATCAGCACATTTAGTACATTCGTATGCTTACGCAGAATATAGTCGGCACATCGGCCCACAATAATACAGCTTTCCTTTCCGGCCAGCTCCCGGATGATCTCCTTTTCTACGGTAAAGAGCACGTCATTAACCGGCATATAGTGGGGGTAATCCTTCTGGCTCTGATCCGTAAGCCGGGAATACAGCCAGGTTTTGATGGTTTTTTCATCCGCCTCTTCCAGCTGGGCACGCTGGATTTCGCTGCGCTCAGCGGCCATCTTCAGCAAATCCCGGTCGTAAAAGCTGATTCCCAGCTTTTCTGCCGCCTGCATGGCAATTGCCCTTCCGCCGCTGCCAAACTGCCTGTTCACTGTAATAATCTGATGTGCCATCTGCATTTCTCCTTCCATAAACGAGTGGGTTTATTTTCGGATTTCCAGTAATTTCGTTTTCAGCTCCTGCTCCATGCGGTACATCTCAGCCTCGGCCTCCTGCCGTTTTTTCCGTCCCTCGGTCTGAATCTTCATTACCTCGTCGAGGGTGGAGATCAGGGAGGCGTTCGTATTTCTCAGCGTGTCCATATCTACGATACCGCGCTCGGATTCCTTCGCCGTCTCGATGGTGGCCATTTTCAGTTTTTCCGCATTTTTCCGAAGCAATTCGTTGGTCATGTCGGAAACCTCCCGCTGGGCTTTGGCCGCCTGATTGGAGTGCTCCACGCCCAGGGCCAGCACCATCTGGCTCTTCCACAGGGGAATGGTATTGACAATTGTAGACTGAATCTTCTCCGCCATCAGCGTATCGCTGCTCTGCACCAGACGGATCTGCGGAGCAGTCTGAATCGCAATCATCCGGGTCAGCTCCAGATCGTGAAGCTTCTTTTCAAAACGATCGCAGAGGGAAGCCAGGTCCTTGGCCGCCTGGGCGTCCTCCGGCAGTCCGCTGGCATCGGCCTTAGCCCGCAGCTCGGCCAGCTCCCCGTTTTGGATCTCGGCCAGCTTTTTCTTTCCGGCCAGGATGTACATGGACAGTTCCTTGAAATAGGCCAGGTTTGTCTCATACATCTTGTCCAGCATGGCCACATCCTTTAGCAGCTGGATCTGATGGGCCTCCAGGGCAGAGCAGACCTTGCTCACGTTTACCTCCGCCTTGTCGTAGCGTGCCTTCATCATCGCCACCTTATCCGTGGACTTTTTAAACAGGTTGCCGAAAAATCCCCGGTCTTCGTCCGCGTCAAATTCCTTTAGATCCGTCACCAGGCCGGAGAGCATCTCGCCCACCTCGCCCAGATCCTGGGTT
>JAHZHG010000163.1 GCA_019420425.1 Clostridiales bacterium | reverse complement strand
ATACTGGTCGGAAATAAAAATCGGATCATACCGCCAGCATACGGCATTCGCCCCAACCGCATCCGACAGACGCTTAAACGATTCCAGCACGCTGTCCTTATCCGGGACGTGAGGCTCGATTTCCTTTCCGTAGGGTGTGATAGTGACAAACCACAGCTGGCCGAAGGCACGAATCTCTCCGAGACGACCCAGCATTGGCTCCGGGTTTTTCGTGCAGAAAATCAGGCAGTCTACCACCTCCGGGGTTAACCTGTAGCGGCTTACCTGGCTGGGATAATAAGGATTTCTGGCCAGTACACAGCCCTCGCGTATACGATTGTAAAACCATTTGCTGTAATATGCGGGAATGTCCGTCCTGCTCCCTGTATTGATCACCATGTCCAGGTCTCCTTATGCATCCTTTTCTTTATCAGATATTTTACCTGTTTTCCGTATAAAAAACAACATAAAATGTCGGACGCATGTCTGCCTTTACAGCCGGATTACTTCTCCCGTAGTTCCGTTGACCATCACCCGTTCCCCATCCTTTAGCCGTGTGGTGGCACACCCCACCGCCAGGACTGCCGGAATCTTATATTCTCTTGCTACGATTGCCGCGTGGGACAATATTCCGCCGGTATCGGAAACCACCGCAGCAGCCAGGGTAAACAGCGGTGTCCACTCCGGGTCTGTATAACGGCACACCAGGATATTTCCCTTCTTCAGCCTGCCAAATTCTGCTGGGCTTGTCACAATGCATACCTCCCCGGACGCTTCACCTGTGCTTCCGCTGATCCCCTTCAGGCTGTCCCCGCTGTCCTTTAATGCCTCCCATTGCTGCCTTTTCCAATACTCCTCTGCAATCGGACGCATTTCCTTCCGTTTTCGGATTTTCTCCCTTTCCTCACCGTTTAGTCCTTCCCGGTTCATGGCTTCCTTCAGTTCCTGCCAAAACAGATAGAAAAGCTCCTGATCCTTTGCTCCAAGCAGCTCTTCCGTGCGCTTCAATACCTTTCTGCATGCATAAAACGCCGTTTCCCAAAGGTACTGGGTTTTCTCCCTGAAGGCGTGATAAAACCGATAGTATTCCACCTGCCGCAAAACCTTCCGGGCCCGCTTTTCCTTCAGCCCCTTCGTCATCCTCTTTAGCAATTCCGCATGGTATGCCTCTCCCTCAGCCAGCGACATCTCCCTTCCGTCCTGCGCAGATAGCAGGGGCCGCAGCACCTGCAAAAACCGTTCCTTATCCTCCTTCCAGGTTCGCGCAGCAAAGCAGTAGCAATTAAAATCTGACGTATAGCCATACTTCCGTAAGAATTCGCTGAACCATTCTCCGGCTTGCGGGAATGATGCAGTCACTTCCCCGTAGCTTTTCCCGGAAAGCACAGCCTGCCTTATCCTTTCTTCTGCTGAAATTTTGTCTGCCAAAGCCCGCATGTCACGGTTCATATCTGCTGTTTTGTACGGCAGCCCGGCCAGCAGATGATACGCCACAATGTGTTCATCCACTTTTTTCAGATACTTTTCCAGTCTCCGGTTCATCATGAAGCCGGGAAAAACGGCATAGCGGAAACGGGCGTACGCGGTTTCGGTAATCAGGCGGTATAGATCCGTTAATGCTTTCCGTCATTCTGCCAGCCCTGTGCCTGAAAAATCCTCTTCAGCAAACCGGTTAATTTCTTGCTGAACACATGCATATATCTGCTTTGCTTTTCCGACATTTTCCGGATGGTTTTTCATTCCCATCAGCATAGCCGGAAGATGGCTAAGGCCTTTTCCCAGGCCAAAGGTTTCTGTTGGCAGCGACATAAATCCGTTCTCATCTATCCCGCATTCATTATCCACCTTTATCCCACATTCCGCAAAGATCACTGCCTTTTGCCTGCCGAGAATCATGGAAAAATCATAGTCCAGAGGATAGTAGGAAAATGGTTCTTTCTCCAGCATAAACAGCAGAGTTTCTCTCATCCTTTTGTTCACCGGGCGTACAAGCGGCATCATCCCCTCGTCAATGGCGGCTTCTGCTTTGGCCGTTATTGCTCTGGCCTGCAGGATATAGAGCTCCTCTCCTTGAAATGCCCATTCAATATCCATGGGCATCTGATAATATGCTTCAATTTCTGCGCCTTTTTCTGCCAGCTTTTTTATCTGGACGGGAGTGAGGCTGGACTTCTTTCTGTCTGCTTCATTTACCGGCACAGTCACTGTCTGCTTCTCTCCATAGACAACCATGGTTTCCTTAGTGCCGATTACCTGTTTGATTATCCGGCCGTCCCTTGAGCAGATCACCTCATCGGGACTGACCGCTCCGGAGACTACGGATTCGCCCAGTCCGTAGGAGGCATTAATCACCATTTCCGCTGATTTCCCCGCAGTGGGATTCCGGGTAAACAGCACTCCGGCAGAGTCACTTTGTACCATGCGCTGAATAACTACTGCCAGGGCTACCGGCTGCGTGCCGTATCCCTTTGCCCGGCGGTAGCTGACTGCCCGGTCACTCCACAGGGAGGCATAGCAGGCTTTAATTCCGTCCATAAGCATATCCGCTCCCTGCACATTCAGGAAGGTTTGCTGCTGTCCGGCAAAGCTTGCATCTTCAAGATCTTCTGCGGTAGCTGAGGAACGCACCGCCACCCGGGCGTCCTTCCCCAGGCTTTGATAGAACTCCCGTACCTCCGTTTCCACCTCCTCGGGCAGGCGGCCTGCCAGAACAGCGGCACGAATCTGCTCTGGTTTGTCTGATATGGCAATCCCATTGCACTCCATAAAACGCTCATAGGCCTGCGCAGTCACTACTGCCCCGGGCGGAACCGGAATGCCGGCTCTGGTCATTTCCCCCAGATTTGCACCCTTTCCTCCCGCTGAACCAATATCCGTTTTTGTTATGCTTTGCAATCCGCGAATATACATATTTTCCTCCCGTCTATGAACATTTTATTTTCCGTTCATTGCTAAGTAGTGAAAAAACCCTGATTTTATTCAGGGTTTGAATGTGCCTGTTACCTGAACATAGCGTTTTGTATTCTCGTCTACAAAAGAGCGGTATAGCTCCGGAAAGTATTCCTTTCCGATAATTTCCTCATTCATAAACAGAATTGCCCCGGCCTTCATAAAGGCCCGCAGCCCGCCGGTGTCCACATTTACCGTAAGGCCATGGGCTTCCCACCAGGAAATCAGATGGATCAGCAGCTCCCGGATTGCCCTGACACTGTTCTGTTCCAGATTTTCACGGCTGCCGAGCAGGATGTTCACGGAATCGCTGATCAGGTTGTTAAAAACCAGATTATCCTTCAGGTGCATTCCCGTCGTATAGAACCTTTCCGCCAAGAACTGAACCGGATCCCGCATTTCCTCCGGATACTGCTCTACGGGCATATTGATGAATGCGCCCATTTTCTCCGAAATCCGCCTGTTCACACAGTCCAGAAGCAGCGCTTCCTTGCTGTCATAGAATGTATAAAAGCCTCCCTGGGCAATCCCTGCTGCCTGCGTCAGTTCCCGGACCGACACCTTTTTCAGTCCCTTATGTTTAAATTGCTTCAGCCCCTCATCCTGGAGTCTCCGGCGGATAAGCTCTCTCTCCTCTTCTGTAAACGCCTTTGCCATGCAATCACCTGTGAATATTCTTCTATTTGTTCATAGATATGATATTGCGTTTCTTTCCTGATGTCAACACCTATTTCCGTTTTACGCTCCGCATACTCAGCGCAGCATCTCCTCCTGCTTTTTGCAAATGGCATCTTCGATTTTGAGCAGCGGAAGCTCCAGCAGGGAGATATTTCTCATGTTCAGCATAATTTCCGCACCGCCGGAATCACAGTAGCAGAGCGTGCTCTCTAACCGCTCTGGTTCGTCAAAATTATAAATATTGGCCACTTCATCTGAGATTGTTTCTTCTTCGTAAAAATTAATCTCTGTGTATCTGTCTTTTCCGTCACGAAAATAGATAATCGCTCCATAGATTAGTGCATGGATCGTCTCAGCTGACCAGCCCTTATCTTTACAAAACCTGTGCAGGATGTCCTGAAATTTCGGCGACAATACATGGTCCGGGATCTCCTCCCCATAGCAATGTTCCAGGTAATCTTCAAGAGCCTCATATAAAACCAGCGGAATTCCACCACAGTCTACCTTAGGATCCCAGTTGACGAATCCCGGTTGGTCGCATGCTTCATCTAAAAGAGCAATTTCTTTAATATTTTGCATATTCAACAGCAGTACTTTATTATTCATACAGGGAACCACCATACGTTCCTCGTCCATTGTCTGATAAACTGCACTGCGGGTATCTCCCGTTATCGGATACCACAGATAGGTCTCCCTATTGGCCGGAAGAATTCCTATATGTCCCCAGAATCCGCTCACCGCTTCGCCTCTTTCCTCTCCGCTCCTTCTCCGAGGGACTTCCATTGTGGCAACCTGTGCCCCAAAAAAGTTTGTACCCAGCAGGCCCCTTACACTTGTGGAAAGGCAAAAAGCGATATCCCGAAGCTCTGCCACCGCAGCCTCCCCGCCTGCCTCGATTTCGTTCAGCCGCTTCAGGGAAATCCCCGTGTTTTTTGAAATATCCTCCGATGTGAGCCGCATCATGTTTCTGATTGCTCTGGCCTGGCTGTATTCGTTTCGCACCTTCCCCAGCAGCATGTCCGGAGTAAGCGCCAGGCAGTTCAGGACCTTCGATATATGCTTTTCGTAATTTGTCTTGCTGGTAAGAGTCCCGGCCAGCAATTTGTCCAATGTCGGCCGGGACACGCCCGCGGCTTCACACAGCTTTGCTTTTGTATAGGATTTCTCCTCCAGATATTGCTCCAGTTTTGTTCCGATAATGCTTCTTTTATCAAACAGATCCTCGATATTATACATTGGCAATCCCTCCTTTTGCATATATACTATCATATGCGCGATCCTTTGTAAATATGTTTTTTACTTTTTACGCTTTGATTTTTAACTTCAGTGTCAAGCCATATCGAAAAAGACCCCGACGCAAGCAAGTCTGCATGCTCAGAGTCTTTTCCTTGTCCTGCCGCAAATTCACTGTTCCAGCATGTTTTCAATAAATATCCCATATCCTTTCGTGGGATCGTTGACGAAGACATGGGTCACCGCCCCCACAATCCTTCCATTCTGGATAATGGGCGAGCCGGACATTCCTTGTACGATGCCTCCGGTCAGCTCAAGCAGCCGTGGGTCTGTGATGCGGATTACCATGCCTTTGTTTACGTCGCCGCTGTTCAGATTTATTTCTTCTATTTCGATTTCATATTCCTGGCGTGTTCCGTCCAGGCAGCAGATGACGGTGGCGGTTCCTTCGTGAATCTCCTGTTTGTAGGCGACGGGCAGGGTTTCCTGGCCGTCCTCGAAGAACGCGCTGGAATACACTGTACCGTAAATACCGTTGGTCTCATTTTTCGTGATTTCACCCAGCACGGATTCATCATTGTAGTGGATTACGCCGGCCAGCTCGCCGGGCTGGCCAGCGGCTCCCTTTACGATGGAAAGAATGTCGGCCTTGTACAGGGTGCCGCTCTTCAGGGTAAGCAATGTGCTGGTATCCACATCGCTGATGCCGTGGCCCAGGGCGCCGAAGCTGCCGTCCTCATCCAGGTAGGTCATGGTACCGATGCCCTGGGTATCGTTTCTTACCCAGATTCCGGCCTGATATTTATTTTCGGCGGTCTGCACGGGCGTCACCGCCAGATCGATAACCTCACTTTTACGCATGACCTGCAGATCCAGGGTTGCCCCGCCGCAGCAGCTGATGCATTCCGCCAGTTCTTCCTTGGTTCCCACCGTTTTTCCATCCACACGTAATATATAGTCGCCGGACTGCACGATATTTTTTGCCGGCTCATAGGAGCTTCCGTCTATTCCGTCGATAGCCGCCGTGCCCACGACCAGAACGCCCTCGGTTTTTAAATAAATTCCAACCGGCATTCCCATAGGATACAGCTGTACCCGGTTCTGTTCGGTTACATCCACGGTTTTTAGCGGTACTACGCCGAATAGGGAACAGGCAATCGCATAGTCACCGTCTGTAGATTTTTCCAGACTACCGGAGGGAATATTGGAGGCCTGGACGGCGCTGGCCTGAACCACTTCTTCGCTGATCAGGGAATCCAGCGGGGCGCTGACCAGTTTTGGCGCCTCGTCACCCGTTTCCACAATAATCCTATCCGGAATCCGGCGCTGCAGCGCGAGATAGCCAAAGACGATAAAACAGGCCAGGCTGACCAGAAATGCCGTCAAAACTGCCAGACGGTATTTGTTCCTCGTCATTTCTTCACATCCTTCCTTCATCAATTTAACCCTTAAACAAATTTAAAAAGAAAGCCCGGGGTACATCCTGCGATGTATCCCGAGCTTAGTATGCGAAGAAATATGGTTTTCACTCTGTTAATATTTTGCGGCCAGTGCCAGTTCTTTCATCTCCCGCGCACTCTCCACCACACGGTCAGTAATCTTTGCGCCGCCCAGCATCCTGGCCAGCTCATTTACGCTGCCCTCTGTATCCAGCAGAGTGCCAGAG
>JAHZHG010000162.1 GCA_019420425.1 Clostridiales bacterium | reverse complement strand
CTATGCGGCTCACTGGGGATGGAATGGGGCATATACAAACGCGGCAGTACTCGACTGGACGTATGCACAGGTGAATGACGCACCGTATGTTTTATCCGAATAAAGAAATAAGCGATTCCCCGCAGGCTGAATCACCTGCGGGGAATCGTGCAATTAATAATGTCTTAACTTGGACAGCGCCGGCGTGTCGGCTACGATGGTCACATCGTTATGCAGCTGAAGCACGGAGGCCGGAACCTCGGGAGTGATCGGGCCTTCCAGCACCTGCTGGAGAATATCGGCCTTGCTTTCGCCGCTGACGATTACCAGGATCTTTTTCGCCTGCATGATGTTTTTGATGCCCATGGTGTAGGCCTGCCGGGGAACATCGTCCTCGCTGGCGAAGAAGCGCTTGTTGGCCTCGATGGTGCTCTCGGTCAGATCTACGCAGTGGGTCTCTTTTTCAAAGGCCTCGCCCGGCTCGTTAAAGCCGATGTGTCCGTTGTGGCCAAGGCCGAGCAGCTGCAGGTCGATGCCGCCTACATCCCGGATAATCTGGTTGTAAGCAGCACAGGCAATGTCGGAATCCGGCTCCAGCCCATTGGGAACAAAGGTATGATCCATGCGGATGTTTACTTTGGAAAACAGATTGTGATTCATGAAGTAACGATAGCTCTGGTCATTCTCGCCGGACAGGCCCTTATATTCATCAAGGTTGACGCTGGTCACTTCAGAGAAATCCAGATCGCCTTTTTTGTACCATTCTACCAGCTGCTCATACGTACCGATCGGCGAAGAACCGGTGGCCAGACCAAGTACACAATTCGGTTTCAGGATGATCTGAGCGGAAATGATATTCGCGGCTTTACGGCTCAGGTCTTTGTAGTCTTTTGCTCTGTAAATTTTCATCAGTCTTAATCCCCTTTCTCTTCCCGGGAAAACAGGAAGCCTGCTTTATGGACAGGTGATACTTTAAGTTTACCGTATATTGCAAAAAATGCAAGGTGATTTTCAGCCGATTTTTGGATACATTTGTACTATTTTTCGTTTTCAGCCGCATAATTCAGCGATGCGGCGACAAATCCTCTGAACAGCGGGTGGGGCCGGTTCGGTCTGGACTTGAACTCCGGATGAGCCTGGGTTCCGATAAAGAACGGATGATCAGGCAGTTCCACCATCTCTACGATTCTGCCGTCGGGGGACAGTCCGGAGAGAACCATTCCCTTTTCCGTAAGGGCCTTGCGGAAATCGTTGTTGACCTCATAGCGGTGACGGTGGCGCTCGTGGATTTCTTCACTGCCGTACAGCTGATAAGCCCTGGTGGACTTGTCCAGGATACAGGGGTAGGAGCCGAGCCGCAGTGTGCCTCCGATATCCTCTACGCCGTTCTGATCCGGCATCAGTGCAATCACCGGATGGGTGGTCTGGGGATCCAGCTCGATGCTGTGGGCATCGTGGAAGCCAACCACATGTCTGGCATATTCTACGATGGAAAGCTGCATACCCAGACAGAGCCCGAGGTATGGAATGCGCCGCTCCCGGGCATACTGGATGGAGGTGATCATACCCTCGATGCCGCGGTCGCCGAAACCGCCGGGTACCAGTATTCCGCTGACATCCCCAAGGATTTCTTCTACATTCGCATCATTTACCAGCTCAGAATCTACCCACTTGATATGGACGGTCGCCTTTTCATTGATGCCGCCGTGCTTCAGGGCTTCGACTACGCTGATATAGGCATCGTGGAGCTGGGTGTATTTTCCGACCAGGGCAACGGTCACCTCCCGGGTGGGATGGCGCAGGTTTTCTACCATGCATTTCCAATCCGTCAGATCCGGCTCGGGGCAGTCCAGCTGAAGGCACTCACAGGCCACCTGGGCCAGGTTTTCCGCCTCCATGGCAAGGGGGGCTTCATACAGATAGTCCACATCCAGATTCTGCAGTACGTGATTGTTGGGCACGTTGCAGAACAGGGCGATTTTGTCCTTAATCTGCTGGCCCAGCGGGTGCTCGGAGCGGCAGACAATGATGTCCGGCTGGATACCCATTCCCTGAAGCTCTTTAACGCTGGCCTGAGTAGGCTTGGTTTTCATTTCGCCTGAAGCCTTCAGGTAGGGGATAAGGGTAACGTGAATAAGAATGGCGTTTTCGTGTCCGACCTCATGCTGGAACTGGCGGATAGACTCCAAGAAAGGCTGGCTTTCGATATCGCCAACGGTGCCGCCGACTTCAATAATCGCGATACGGGTGTCCTTCGCGGTAAAATTGCGGTAGAAACGGCCTTTGATTTCGTTGGTGATGTGGGGGATAACCTGTACGGTGCCGCCGCCGAAATCTCCGCGGCGTTCTTTGTGCAGGACAGACCAGTAAATCTTACCGGTGGTTACGTTTGAATTTTTGTCCAGGCATTCGTCGATGAACCGCTCATAGTGTCCGAGATCCAGGTCCGTTTCCACGCCGTCGTCGGTGACAAAGACTTCGCCGTGCTGGATGGGGTTCATTGTGCCCGGGTCGATATTAATATAAGGATCAAATTTCTGCATGGTAACTTTGTAGCCGCGCGCCTTCAGAAGCCGCCCGAGGGAAGCAGCCGTGATCCCCTTGCCCAGGCCCGAGACAACGCCGCCGGTAACAAATACGTATTTAACTGGCATAGAAGTTCCTCCTCATGATGCGTTGATTCCAATAATTATCCTATTATACAACCAAAAGTTCCAGAAATCTATCTCTAATTTAGAAAACATTAATATTTCGGTTATTGATTTATGGGATTGATGTATTTATAATAAGGAAGTATAGCTAAAACTGGGCTATTTATTCCATTGATAACACACGAGGAGGAAATAGATGGATAATAACCAACAGAGAAACAACCAGCCGGGAGGAGGGGGACAGGGCGGCCCGAAGAAAAATCATTCCACAGTCATGATTTTTCTGATTGTCACTCTGGTCACGCTTATCGTGATGGGGGTATTCAACAATATGGTATCCGACACTACCCGGCAGGAGATCACGTATAACCAGTTCCTGGAGATGCTGGAAAAGGATCAGATACAGTCCGTGCGGATCACCAGTAACGAAATTGAGATTACCCTGAAGAGCAAGTATTCATTTGGACAAAATTCGGTGACCTATTATACGGGACTGATGAGCGACCCCTATCTGGTGGAACGGCTGAATGCGGCGGGTGTTTCCTTCAAAAAGGATATCCCGGATACCACATCGAACCTGATTCTGAATATCCTGCTTTCCTTTGCTCCGCTGATCCTGATCTGGATTCTGATGGGCTTTCTGTTCCGCAAGATGTCTAAGGGCGGCGGAATGATGGGCGTAGGCAAGAGCAAGGCCAAGGTATATGTCCAGAAGGAGACGGGAATCACCTTTAAGGATGTGGCAGGTCAGGATGAGGCAAAGGAGTCCCTCCAGGAGGTTGTAGATTTCCTGGAAAATCCGGGAAAGTACACGACGATCGGCGCAAAGCTGCCTAAGGGCGCGCTGCTTGTGGGCCCTCCGGGAACCGGTAAGACCCTGCTGGCCAAGGCTGTGGCAGGAGAGGCGAAATGCCCGTTCTTCTCCCTTTCCGGCTCGGATTTTGTGGAAATGTTCGTCGGCGTGGGTGCATCCCGTGTCCGCGATCTGTTTGAAGAAGCAAAGAAAAATGCGCCGTGCATTATTTTTATCGACGAGATCGATGCCATCGGAAAGAGCCGTGACACCCGGTTCAGCGGCGGGAACGACGAGCGTGAGCAGACTCTGAACCAGCTGCTGGCGGAGATGGACGGTTTTGATACCTCCAAGGGGCTGCTGATTCTGGCAGCGACCAACCGTCCGGAGGTTCTGGATCCGGCCCTGCTGCGTCCCGGCCGTTTTGACCGCCGGGTTATCGTAGATAAGCCTGACCTGAAGGGGCGTGTGGATGTCCTGAAGGTGCATGCCAAGGATGTGCATATGGACGAGACGGTGGATCTGGAGGCCATCGCGCTGGCGACGTCGGGAGCCGTGGGTTCTGACCTGGCGAATATGATTAATGAGGCGGCCATACTGGCGGTCAAGAAGGGCAGAAAGATGGTCTCCCAGAAGGATCTGTTTGAGGCCGTGGAGGTGGTTCTGGTCGGCAAGGAAAAGAAAGACCGGGTTCTCAGCAAGGAAGAGCGCAGGATTGTTTCTTATCATGAGGTGGGCCATGCGTTGGTCAGCGCGCTGCAGAAGGATTCGGAACCGGTACAGAAGATCACGATTGTGCCGCGCACGATGGGCGCTCTCGGTTACGTCATGAACGTGCCGGAAGAGGAAAAATACCTGAACACCGAAAAAGAGATCCGCGCAATGCTGGTGGAATTTGTGGCGGGCCGTGCAGCGGAGGAGCTGGTGTTTGACACCGTGACCACCGGTGCAGCCAACGATATCGAAAAGGCCACCAAGCTGGCCAGAGCCATGATTACCCAGTACGGTATGTCAGAGAAATTCGGACTGATGGGCCTGGAATCAGCGGCCAACCAGTACCTGGACGGACGGACGGTGCTGAACTGCTCCGACGTGACTGCGGCGGAAGTGGATAATGAAGTGATGAAAGTCCTGAAAGAGTCCTATGCCCAGGCGATGAAGCTCCTTTCCGAAAACCGCGACGCGCTGGATCAAATCGCCGAATTTCTGATTGAAAAAGAGACGATCACCGGTGCGGAATTCATGGAAATCTTCCATCGGGTACGTAAACAGCCCGAAAGCGGGGAGGCACAGGAAAGCGGCCGGATCGGCATGAAAGAGGTGCAGCCGGAGGCGGAAAAGGATACTGCTGAATGCCCAGGAGAGGTCAGGGAAGAGCCTGCATCGGCAGACACAGATATAGAATAAGGGAAAAAGGAAGCTGTCACACAGAGCAACTGTGGCGCCGGCTTCCTTTTTTATGCAATTGTTTTCCCGGGCGGCAGCGGATACTCTGCAGGACACAGCAAATGAGGGCTGCCGTCGCCCGGGAAGCAAATTGGGGGGGCTGCCGTCGCACGGGAAGCAAATCAGACTCGGGCGCTACGGAATCAAAAGCCCGCTCACCAGCACAAAATGATGGGGCAGCCGTCCTTCCTCCATCCATTCCAGCTGTATCCCCATCAGCTTTTCGATCGTCAGCCCCACGTTCCCGCCCAGAGACTCAATCGAGTACCGCATCCGATCCGGAAAACGGCAGGGAACTCCCTGGGGCTTTGTGCAGCCGTCCCGGCAGAGGGTGCAGCTGCCGGCGGAGAGGCTTATACTGCCGGGAACCTGCTTTTCTCGCTTGCTCAGCTGATCGCTGAGCTTTTGCTTTTCCACAGGAAGGACCCGGTCCAGAAGCGCCTGCAGCTCCTGGGGAGAATAGGCCTTAGCGGAAACGTCCGCATCAAAAACAATTTTTACCGCAGTAAGCTGAAGCATACGATAGCGGTTCCAGTATTGCAGCACGTCAAAATCATACTCCGGGCAGGACCAGATGCGGTTGTAGTTCGGACATGCGCGGCAGGCTTCGCGAAAGGTGGGAACATCCACAAAACGCTCCAGGTATTCGGGTACAGCAATGGATGCTTCATAAACGGAAGTAGTATACATGGGCAGCCTCCTTATGTCAGGGTATATTGGGATTATAGAGGATATTTCCCGGCTTGGCAACCGGGAGGCGGGCGGGACTTGTAAACAGAAGAAAAACAGGGTAAAATTGACCAAGAAAAATTTTTAGAGTTTTTGTGAAATATTCGGTGGGTTTATAAGGATTGCAGAAAGAAATTTGCTATGTTATTATATCTTTAGTACAATAGTTCAGCAGAAGGGGAAGCGTTAAATATGGGAAAAAGAATGTCACAGGATAATAATGATAATTACCCGGTTGCAGCAGTTCGCCATTTTGTAGATGGCGAAATATTGTATGAACAAAATAGATGGGATAACAGTATGTGCCATTATGCATTTTCAGCGGAATGTGCCATGAAAACCTTATATAAGCAACTTTGCAGCAATAAAGAGATAAATCTGGGGCATGATATTGATAAAGACTGGACAGACATTCAGCAATATTTTTCTGCTTTGAAAATATTAGATGCCCGTGCCGGAACCATGTTAGATCAGCTTACAATTCCAGAAAAATTATTTGAAAATCATCCGTCACGTCGGTACAGGGATGATATTTTATATACAAGTGAGGATATGCAGAAAACGGTAAAATTTGCGAAACAACTTATTCAAAAAATTGTGTCTATGGCATTAGATGGCAGGTTGTATTAATGGAGGAAAAGATAGATGATAACTTTTGATGAGTCGATTCAAACGGCAATAAAGTGTATTGAAAAATGGCAGTATAAAGATGAATTGAAAGATATAACGATTATCAGAGATGTTACAGGCAGAATTGCCTTTTTACTAGACTCAGAAATGCCGATAGACAAGGTGAAAATTAGTGATTTAAATATAGAGCTGAAAAAAGTTTTGGGAAAACATTTTCAAGGGAATATCTATAGTAAACAAAATCGTAACAGTGATCTGGTTTGGGCTATGATTCAAGAGATTGAAAGATTACGCTGGGA
>JAHZHG010000161.1:5013-6556 GCA_019420425.1 Clostridiales bacterium | reverse complement strand
TTTTCTGTTCCTTCAAGATATCTTCCATATATCTGCCCTCTTTTCCTGCTTGTCGCATCGCGGAACATACGTCCGTCCGCTTTCTGCCATTTACAGTATTTCCCGGCTTTATCTGAATTATTCTGCCCGCAGATATGCACAGCTAAAAAGACAGCTCCCGGCCCGGTATCCCGCAGGCATCCGCCCTGCATTGCCGGCACTGGGTAAACTGCGGAATAAATGCTCCTGCCCTCTGCCTGGCCCTCGCGGTCGCTTCCGGTGCAGGCGAAGGATGGCCGATCAGGCGCCCGCAGGGAATTAAAGGCATAATATTCATTACCGCGGCACCGGCTTTTGCCGCCATCACCGCAATTTTATCCACCTCTGCTTCATTGATTCCGGGGACAAGCACCGTGTTTACCTTAACGCACAGCCCGGCGCGGACGGCCTCTGCAAGGCCTCTCTGCTGCGCCCTCAGCAGGCGGGCGATCCCTTCCCGCAGCGCCTCTCCCGAACAGCCTGATTCTACTCTGGTATAGAGTCCGGACGCCGTTTTTTCTGTTACCGCGTTGACCGTTACCGTCAGCGTAGCCACGCCAAGCTCCTTAAGTACCGCTGCTTTTTCCGGAAGGAGCAGGCCATTTGTGCTTATGCAGAGCGTAAGCCCGGGAAAACGCCGGCCAAGCAGCCGGAGTGTCTCAAACGTCTCCGGGTTGTACAGCGGCTCCCCCGGCCCCGCTATCCCGGCTACCCGGATGCGCGGCTCTCTTTTCAGCGCCTCTTCTGTGCGCTTTACCGCCTCTTCCGGCGTTATCACCGCTGAAGTCACGCCGGGGCGCGATTCGCTGGCGCAGTCATACCTGCGGTCACAATAGGCGCACTGGATATTACACCGCGGTGCCACCGGAAGATGAATCCGTCCATACCGTCCGTGGGCCTGATGGCTGAAGCACGGATGCTCCCTGGCCGCCTCCGGGCAGGCTGCGGCCTCCCTTTCCGGAGCGCCCTCTGCACGGTTCAGCCCCGGCATAGCGCTTCCACCTCCTCGTCAGAGAGCGGGGACGGTATCCCCCGCACTCCCCCGGCCAGCATCTTTTGCGCCAGGCTGACAAAGGCCTGGCTGATTCCGCTGTCCGGACGGGCCTCGATCACCGTCTTTCGCTCCAGCTCCGCCTGGCTGATCAGGGGGCTCATGGGAATACCTCCCGTCACCTCAGTCCCCACGCTTCGGGCAAAGCGTTCTACACATGCCGGATCGTCTCTGCCGCTTCTTCCGTTGTAGATGACACCGGCCAGCCGCACGCTTCCGCTCCGGGCATATTTTTCCACACCGCGGCAGATATTATTCGCCGCATAGACAGCCATAAAATCCGCTGTGGTCACCAGATATACATCATCCGCGATCTCCTCCCTCAGCGGCATACTGAAGCCTCCGCAGACCACATCTCCCAGCACATCATAAAGTACGACATCACGGTCTGCAAGCAGGCTGCGGTCCTGAATTTCCCGGAGAGCCGCCACGATTCCCCGTCCCGCACATCCGGTGCCCGGCTCCGGGCCGCCG
>JAHZHG010000161.1:0-5003 GCA_019420425.1 Clostridiales bacterium | reverse complement strand
GGATTCCACACACAGAATATCCCGGTATCCATAGAACGCCACCTGGGCTTCTCCGCCCATCCTCAGCTGATTCAATACCGTGGGAATCCGCCTGCCCATAAGGCAGCGCGTGGAATCCGCCTTGGGATCGCAGCCGACAACCGCCACCTTCCGTCCCATCCCCGCCATGGCAGCAGCTACATTCGCCACGGTTGTTGATTTTCCGATACCGCCCTTGCCGTAAATACAGATTTTTCTCATTGGTATAACGCTCCTTTCCGGGTACGCGCGCTCATCACTTCATTCAGGATATCCTCCACCAGCCGCAGTGTTCCCTCAGCGCCCACATAGGGGTGCCCCGCAACATGAAAGCGGTCAAACACCGGATAGTCAAAACGAATCAGCGCAATGCCAAGCTCCTCTGCCAGCTCGGCCTCAAATGAGGAGCCAAAGAGGACTGCAGCCTCCAGGTTGCGGACCTGGTCATAGAACTCCTCCAGATCCTCTAACTCCTCCCGCACTGCCCTGCACACGACCTCCATCCCCAGCTCCCGGGTAAGGAACCGTTCCATTCCCCGGCATTTAGCCCTGGTGCCGATCACCGCCGCAGGCATACCATAAAGCGCCTGCAGATAAGCATACGCCGGCTTTAGCCCCTCGGCGGTATATGTACGGAAGGCCCTGCGTTCGGCAGAAAAATCCAGACGGAACTGCTCCTCCAGCAGTGCCCACAGTTCTTCGCCTCCGGTAACGCCATTCAGCCCGGCATCCGGAGCCTGGCGCAGCCTTCTGACTCTGCACCGAGAGATCACCGTGCCCAGCCGGGCTTTTTCCCCCAGCAGGCCTTCCACTGCTTTTCTATCCCACACTGCACCCGGGTCATCGGCTCCCAGGCCGATCAGATTCAGCACCGGATCCTTCTTTTTTTCCTGCGGAGCCATCAGCTGTGCCAGTGCTTCGCTCCCGGCCTCATAGCCTTCCGCCGTACCTCCCCGGTAGCCCGCCGCCTCTACCGTAACGATCTGCGCCTTTCCGGAAAAATGTTCGGCTACCGCCCGGACATCGTCCTGGATAATATCGCTGATACATCCGGTAATCACAAAAATCACCTCCGGATGGTAAAGCTCCTCCACATGTCCCAGCGCCCTGGCCAGAGACGCCTCTCCGCCGAAAATCACATCGCTGTCGCTGATTACTGTACAAGTCTGCCGGATATCCGCCATATCACAGGCCGTGTGGAACGCCAGCGAACCGAAATTGCAGCCTACCACCGAATGCAGGACTGCCACACTATCCTGAATACCGGAAAGTGCCTGATGTGCCCCAAAAAGCTTGCACCCTTCTGCTGCCTTCATTTCTTATCCTCCTCACGATACAGCCACATCCTGGCCCACATTTCTTTTGCCTTGGGACCGCCTCCGCCGTTATACAGCGGATAATGGACGGAGTCAAAGGGCATCCGGTTCAAAATCAGCTCATCCCGCTCTGCCCGGGCCGCCAGCCGGTCTCTCAGCCGGAAAACACTCCGTACATAGGAAGCAAAGGAGAGGGATGTAGTATCCGCCTTCGCCGGGATCAGCGGCGCTCCCAGGCCCTCCAGCGTGAAGTCGTTCGTATTCAGCACGGCATCCACGCGGAAAAAAAGCTGCCGGCACTCCTCTTCTCCCGGATTCAGTACGATCTGCATACCGCCTGCATAAAGCTCTGCCGCTTCCCTCACCCGATTTAACAGCTGCTCCTCCACCTCAGGGGTGAGGTCCATGTCCCTGCGCATATCCGGTGTGAGAATCAGGCAGACAAAGGCCAGAGAAATGCCAAAATCCCGGGCATAAAGCCGGATTTGGAACGGCGCCGACTGTATGCCCCGGCAGACCAGCCCGCAGCGGTACCCGGAAAGCTCCCGTCTGGCGCCGGCAGTGCGCTCCAGCGCCTCTGCCGATGCACGACGGATCTCCGGTTCCATCTCCTCTGCAATTCCCAGGCCCTCTCCGATATCCCGGTAAAAGGTCTCAATACCGGAAAGCCCGGTGTACCGTCCGCTTCCTCCCAGATGGATATACTCCGTACCAAACCGTTCCTTCATCCTCTTCGCCCAGCGGACCCGCTTTGCCAGATTAAGCTGGGCTGCAGGCGCCGCGGCCAGCTGCTCCACCGGCGCGCTGGGAATCCGGCAGTGAACGGTTACTCCACAGGTGTCCAGAAATTCTTCGATTTCCTGCAGAACCTCCCATCCCTCGGCGCCCCAGCCAACCGTCTCAATATTCACGCTGCGCGGGATGACCTGCTGCGGCTCCATGACCTGCTCTACCAGCGCATACAGCGCCTCGGTAAAGCCGCAGCCCTTCAGTTCCATCTCCAGCCGGTTATCCCCGGTGATTTTTTGTTTGGCAATCTCCCGAACACGCCTGCGGGTATAGGTTTTATCCCGATGGGAAAACAGCTCCGACTGGATCGCCGCCACCCGGATTCCCTCTGTCCGCAGCTCCTCTGCGGCTGCGCGGATATCCTCATTCAGGATGTCGCTGACCGGCGTCGGAATAATCATGATCAGCGAGGGACGGTAACGCTTCCATGCCTCTCTTACGGTTTTCATCAGCTTTTCTGCTCCTCCGTAAATGATCTCCTTCTCGGTCAGGTCTGAACATACCAGCGCATAAAACGGCTGGTGTCTCCTTCTCGCCGAATGCCGGTAATGAAATCCGCACCCCCGCGGTCCATGGATGACCGCCAGCACGCCGCTGCCCATCTCCCCAATAGCCCCTACGCTGCCGGAAACCTTTCCGTTTACCCCAAAGGTGTGCAAAAGCGCTGACGGATACATCGCCGTGCTCAATTCCTCAAAAAATGCCTGCGCCATACTGCATCGCTCCTCTTTCTCAACTAAAAATCTCAAATAAAAAGCGCCTTCTTATGAAGACGCCAATCATCACTCATTCTTCCATCCTGCTAAAGCGCGCACGGATTCCCTGGTGTTTTAGATTCTTCATCGCTCGTAAAAAATCTATCTGCTCTGTAAATCAGGTATTCCGACTTAAGCGTCAACATTCTACCGGCCTTCCCAAGCAGCTGGCTCAGTGGCATATTCGGTAAAACTCTTCTCATACGGCAGCGGGACTGTTCAGGACTCTCACCTGATTCCCTGCGGTCTGCTCTCCGGCAGGCCGAAATATATGCGGTTTATTCCAGCTCATTCTAGCATAGTTCCTATTCCCGCGCAAGCAGATTCTCCTGCGGGCGGCTTACCAGCGCATGTAAAAATGATAAAGACTGCCGCAAATCTTTCCCGCCGCAATGGCAATCACCACGGCGCTCGTTCCTTTTACTATGCCAAACCGTCTGGCAAAAACCGGGAAAATGTTCAGCACCTCGGCCAGCGCCATGATCCAGCTGCCCACATAGATTCCGGAAAATACGCCCAGCACAATCAGCCCCGCCAATCCCAGAGGGATATCCGGCCGATAGACGGTCAGCAGCGTGCCCGCCATGCCCCCTGCCAGGATACAGTCCTCATACAGCCAGACATATCTTCCTGTATGGGTAATCCCCACATACCGTGAGACAATGCCCAGTCCCACTACCAGGGCGACTACGCCTCCGGCCACGAGGAAGCCGCCGCCAAAGCCCAGGAGAATCAGTAATCCATCATTCAGCCAGCTCACGAATTACCCGCTCCTTTACTCTGCGCGCCCTTTCCTCCCCGCTCGTCCGCCTCGATCAGCGCTTTATTGATGTTGTCCTCATACGTGCGCAGCTGCACCTCCAGAGGCGTGGGATCGGCAGTTTTCTTTCTGCGGCCGAAATGATTGAAAAACAGCAGAATCCCCATTCCCACGCCGACAGAATAAGCGGCCTCCAGAACGGTAAACCCATCCGACTGCTGCCCGGTAAACTGGGTATACAGCTGGCCGAACAGCCTGGGAATGTCCACGTCGTTGTTAAAGGTCATAATCGAAAAGGCAGCGCCGAAAAAGGTAATGATACAGGCGAGGGCCGTTTTGCACCAGGAGATAAGGGGCGAAGGCGCAGGATGCTCATAAGTGATGATAAAGTCCTCCTCTCCGATGTGCACAATTTCTGTATTCGGGAACTCGGCGAGAATCTGGTCGATAATCTCCAGTACACTGTGGGGATATCGTCCGGGCTTGCCCTGCCGTACCGCCTGGGGAAGCCGGAGGACGTTGATTTTGTTCACCAGTTCTGTGTTGCTTCCGGTAATTTCCGCCACGTCCTTCAGGCAGACGACAGCGCTTTTTACCAGCGCATTCTGGTCGGTTTTTATATAGATCGTCTCACTCATAAGGACTCCAGCGCGCGGTCCAGCTCACTGGGGATATGCTCTGCCGCGGACCTGAGGCCCTTTGCCGCCTTTGTAATCACCGTATGCTCCCCCCGGTTCTTTTTGGCAACCGCCTGGTGCACGGCCTTCTCCGCTTTATTAATTCCACGTACCAGCGTTCCGTTGATTGGGGTTTTGCTCTGTTCATGTTCAGCATACCAGGCGGCAATGCAGAGAAGCGCTCCCGCAATAAGAAAAAGTACTGCGCAGCATTTCATTGTTTTCTTCATGATTTCCCTTCTTTCGTTTTGTATTTTCCCTCCTAGTATTCTCTGTTTTTCCAAAACTATACTACGCAATGGCTCCTGAGCGCCGTCAATATCCGCTTTTCCAGCCGCGACACCTGCACCTGCGACATCCCCAATCGTTCCGCCACCTCGGACTGCGTTTTTTCTTCAAAATACCTCAGCCGGATCAGCTCTTTCTCCCTCCCTTCCAGCTTATTCATCAGCTCCTCCACCATCATCCGGTTTAATATCTGTTCATTTGTGCTTTCCCGTTCCTCCAGCTTATCCATCAATAAAATCGCATTACCGTCCCCCTGATGAATCGGCTTATACAGGGATTCTACCTCTGCACAAGCCTCCATAGCCAGCACGATCTCCTCCTTGTCCAGCTCCAGATCCCGGGACAGCTCCAGCAGATCCGGCTCCCGGCCCAGCGCCTTTTCCATCCGCTCCCGCGCATA
>JAHZHG010000160.1 GCA_019420425.1 Clostridiales bacterium | reverse complement strand
TAACTGCGTCTGCTTCTCCCTATGGTTCTGTAACATGGTCATCTAGTAATTCTCAAGTAGCTACTGTCATTGATGGCCGTGTGACGGGAGTAAAGGCAGGAACAGCAACTATTTTTGCGAGCATTAATGGGAAAAAAGCTAGCTGTATTATTACGGTAACGCCAACAACAAATACTATCGATTTATCCCAATATGCTCAAATGGAGGGTACTCAGGTTGTAAAGGCTTTATCTCTGAAATTTGTTGCCGGTAATGAAAAAGCTGCTTTCTACACAGATACGGGTACATATGATTACAATATTGCGCTAACTTCTTGGCCAACTCAGGGGGTATGGGCAATAGATACGTTTTCATCACTCTATAGTGTTTATGGTGTAAAATCAGGTATGCCCGATGATGAAATAAGAAAATTACTAAAAAAAGCTGGATTTAAAACCGATCCATATAGGGATTCTGACTATAGTTATATAAATGGAAATGGAAAAGAATTTATTTTTCCTTCCTTAGATTTTGTTTCTGGTCATAATTGGAATGGTATCGATTATCGAGTACATTCAGAAGCTCCTTATGCAAATTAGGATAATATAACTGGATTATTGCTGTAAAAGGGATATCGGTAATTAATGTCGATAAGATAAGATGGCTTCAAAGAGTGAGTGTGGCATGGTTGTGCACTCACTCTTTTTAGATGTGTCACAGTAAAAATCCCACCTGTTATGCGGAGGAGAGGGCAGAGTTGTAGATATAAGTATGAGCTCCTGTGTTAGAATAAAAGTGGGTTTGTAAAACCATAAATAAAATAGCACGGGAAGTCCAGAGAATGGACGTAAATAGTTTAGTTCATACGAAATGGGAATGCAGGTATCATATAGTTTGCACCAAAATATCGCCGCCAGGCAATCTACAGAGACACAAAAGCGGATGTAGGACAAATACTTGGAGCATTATGCAGAAGAAAAGGAATAGAAATAATCGAAGCAGAATGCTTTCCGGATCACATCCATATGATGGTAAGGATATTACCGAAATATTCGGTATCAGAAATTGTAGGGTACTTAAAAGGAAAAAGGTTCGTTAATGATAGTTAAAAAGTATACGAATTTGAAGTACAAATATGGAAAATAGATATTTCTGGTGCCGTGGATACGATGTAGATACGGTTGGAAAAACACAGCTGCAATTAAGGCGTATATTCAGAATCAGATAAAAGAGGATTTAGAGTACGGCCAGATGGCATTAGTAGAGTATATTGATCCGTTTACAGGCGAGTTGGAGTAAAAAGCACTGAGAAAGCCACATTAGGGGCGGTTGTGGATGCGGTGCAATTGGCTGGCCTTGAGTGCGCCTTCCGGAAAAATATGGAATGAAGCTTTCTATAAAGAATGCTGTAGAACAAACTACAGAATCTATATTATATGGGGATATGCTGCTGAATTTATGCTAGCTCAAACAATTATAGTGGACAAACAGGAGTATTAGCCATGTTAGTCCACTATATGATAGCACGTGCAAAGGTTTAAACTACCTCGGTACTAAACAGTATGTTGAAAAGTATGGAAACAGATTAATTTTCTGGCTATCCAGTCAACAACATTAACTTTCGCCTTGTGCAACTACCGGCGTAGGTCTGCGTGAATCAAAGACCTGCGAAGCGGTGAACATATCATCAAGAACAGTCGTATTGCCCTGGCTGGATTTGTAGAGCATATAGCCGTCCAGATCAATACGCGCCTGGCGGACATAGCTGTCGCGGATCTGTACCCAATACGGGTTCAGGCTGTCCACGTTACAGAAGAAGTTGTAGCCTGCGCGTTTGAAATACTGGTATTTTTCATTATCGCTGCTGTAATCCTGCCAGTCTCCGATATCGTTGCCGTGGGCGAAAATGATGGTATCCACCGGGCCGACGATATTCTGCACCGTATTTACCCATTTTTCATTGTCGATGCGCAGCTCGTCTGCCGTCTTTTGGGTCACACTCAAATGTCCCCAGGTATGGCTGGCAAATTCCCAGCCGCTTTCCTTAAGCGCGTCCGCAATGACCTTAGCCTGTGCCACGTCGGCGTCCCAGTCAAACTCCGGATGCTCCTCCAGCCATTTCGCCTGGTCCTCCAGCAGGTTTTCTTTTGTTTTATAGTCCAGATCGGTACGGTAGCCAAAGACTCCGTTATAGCCGGTCAGGGCAATCATGCCGCGCGCGCCCTTGTAGGCTCCGTCCGGATGCTCCTCCAGGAAGGTGTTCAGCCGGGGAACCACATCAAAATCCCCAATCTCCTCTGTGCCGTCCGGTTTCACGTAATGGCATTTCACTTTGCCGTTTTCATCCAGTACCAGCTTGTCCGGATAGCTGGCCGCTTCATAGGAATGGTAGTAGCTCAGATCATCCACAGACAGCACCACAGCTTTCTTCCCCGGCGGCAGCATCAGCTCGGTGTTGGGGGTAAAGTGGACGTCTCCGTTTTCGTCCGTGGTTTCCACCACCAGATCGCGCAGCCGCACAAATACATAGCCGTTATCGTACATTTGCTGGGTAATCTGGTCAAATTCCTCCACGGTGGTCATCCAGGCATTCATGCCGTCCACGGTGCTCTGGCCCAGGACGGATACATTAAATGCGCTGTCCGGGTCATTGATCAGTGAATGGTAGAAAATATGCGGTACAGTGGTCACATCTACAGCGACACAGGAAGCCTTTGCGGCCTCATATCCGCTGACCGCCTGGGTAACGGAGGCGTTGGTTTCGTAGTCTGGAATGGTTTTCAGCAGTGCGATGGCCCCGTCATAATCATAACCCATAGCCATCCGGTCAGCCTGTTCCAGTATTTCCGCCGTATCCACAGAAGGCGCCGTTTCTGCCTCCGTCGCCGGAACAGGCTCGGTCTGTACCGGAGCTGTACTCTCCGGCGGCAGAAGTATGGCTTCAGTCAGAGACTCCGTCTCTCTGGCGCCGAAAAAGCTGCTGATGTCCCCCTTCAGGACAAAGCGGAAAACGGCAAAAGCCGCCGCAGCCAGGATCAGCAAAAGGATCAGGACGGTGACGGCAAGCTGTATGCGCTTTGCCCGTTTCCTCCTCCGGCGGCGCATTTCCCGGTCAAATTTTGGATGATAGTCAGATTCCCTCATTTGTATCTCTCCCCTTATGTATCCATATTTCTTCTATTATAACTGATTCAAGCTGCTCTGGCTAGGGGGAAGTCCTTGAAAAAAAAGCACAGGTATAGTACAATGAGTGCAGTTTTATCGTTAAGACCGAATAGTCGGATGGGGAATAGGGAATGAATAATAAGAAGAGATGGATACAGGCAGCCGCGGTTACGCTGGCGGCAATGGCCATGAGCGGCTGCGCGGCCAAAGAAGCCGGAAAGCTGACGAAGCAGGGCATGGAAGCAGTGGAACAGCAGAACTACAAGGACGCCCTGAAGCTGTTTCAGGAAGCGGTAAACAACAACGAAAATCTGATCATGGCCTACCGGGGAGCCGGGATGGCCTATATGGGACTGGCGGATTACGAAAGCGCGGTAAAGGCCTTTGACCTTGCCCTGGACGAGACCGATGGCAAGATGCCGGATACGGTGGCGGACATTCAGCTGTATAAGGCGTCTGCGCAGTTCCGGATGGAGGATTATGAGGGAACCGAGGACACCAGCAGCGAGATTCTGGACGTGGAGGAAAACGCGACGGCGTATTTCCTGCGCGGGGCCAGCTACCTGAACGAGGGAAATCAGGAGCGGGCAAAGGAGGATTTCAACCAGGCCGTGCTGCTTACTCCGTCGGACTATGACCTTTACCTGAACATTTACGAGACGTATGAGACGCTGAATCTCTCCGCCCTCGGAGACGAGTATCTGCAGGGAGCCCTGGAGCTGCAGGGTTCAACCGCGGAGGATGCGTACAACCAGGGCAGAATTTATTTCTATCTGGAGGATTACGAGAAGGCCCAGTCTGTGCTGCAGAGTGCAGTGGAGGAAAAAAACGAGGACGGCATGTACCTGATGGCCCGGGTGTACCTGGCCCAGGGTGATCCGCTTCATGCAAAGGGGATCTATGAGCAGATCATGGAGAGCTTCGGGGAATCGCCGAAGGTGTATAACGGAATCGCGGCCAGCGAGATTGCCCAGGAAAATTATGATGCGGCGCTGGAGGCCATCCAGACGGGCCTCGCCCTGGACGGGGAGGCCGGGAAAAAGGATCTGCGCTTCAATGAGATAATTGCTTACGAGTACAAGCTGGATTTTGCCACGGCAAAGGAAAAGGCGGCAGAATATATTGTGCGCTATCCGTCCGATGAGGCCGGCAAGGAGTATGCGTTTTTGTCAACCAGATCCTGAGGCCGCAGCATACGGTCAAATGAGGAGAATTTATGGAATTAGTGGAACTGAACGAAGAGCAGGAGCGGGTGATCCTGGTGGGCATCCAGACGGATGAGGGAGAGGACACGGAAGACTCCCTGCATGAGCTGGCAGAGCTGGCACGGACGGCAGGAGCTGAGGTGGCAGGAACGGTGATCCAGAGACGGGCGGCCGTCCATCCGGGCACCTATATCGGCAGGGGAAAGATCGATGAGGTGCGTATGCTGGCGGAGGTCGAGGAAGCGACGGGCATTATCTGCGATGATGAGCTGTCACCGGCCCAGCTGAACAACCTCCAGCAGGAGCTTGGCTGCAAGGTGATGGACCGGACGCTGGTCATTCTGGATATTTTTGCCGGACGGGCGCAGAGCCGGGAGGGCAAGATACAGGTAGAGCTGGCCCAGCTAAAGTACCGGGCGGCCCGGCTGACGGGCAAGGGCAGCGCGCTTTCCCGCCTGGGCGGCGGCATCGGCACGAGAGGCCCGGGAGAGAAGAAGCTGGAGATGGACCGCCGGCTGATTCGGGAGAGAATCAGCAGACTGAAGCAGGAGCTGGAGGAGGTACAGCGCCACCGGGAGCTGGTGCGGGAAAAACGAAGGAAGAGCAATGCAAAGGTGGCCGCCCTGGTGGGCTATACCTGCGCGGGCAAAAGCAGCTGCGAGAACTATCTGACCCAGGCGGGGATTCTGCAGGACGAGATGGTATTTTCCACGCTGGATACGACCACCAGGGTACTGCAGCTTTCCGGAAAGCAGGAGATTTTGCTGACGGACACGGTGGGCTTTATCCGCAAGCTGCCCCACCATTTGGTAGAGGCCTTCAAAAGCACGCTGGAGGAGGCCAGATATGCAGACATCCTGATCCATGTGGTGGATGCGTCCAATCCCCAGATGGATACGCAGATGGCGGTGGTGTACGACACCCTGCGCCAGCTGAAAATTGAAAACAAGCCGGTCATCACGCTGTTTAACAAGCAGGACAAGGTGACGGAAAAGAGGGGCTTTCGGGATTTCCATGCGGACTATTCCATTTTGGGCTCGGCAAAGACGGGACAGGGCATGGAGGAGCTGAAGGCTGCGCTGGAGGAGATCCTGCGGGGGCAGAAAATCTACATCGAGCGGCTCTATCCCTACGGCCAGGCCGGCGTAATCCAGCTGATCCGCAAAAAGGGAGAGCTGCTGTCAGAGGAATACCAGCCGGAAGGAATTCGGGTAAAAGCATACGTGCCCCGGGAAATATACGAAAACTGTTAAAAAAAATATAAATTGCCAAAATATGGAAACCCACTATATATTGTTGATTTAATAGAATCGCAACAATATATAGTGGGCTTTTGTATTGACTTGCCTCCATAGATTTGCTACAATAGACGCAGTCGCAAAAAAGTAGTGATGAATGTGGCAGGGTTTTAGGAGGAGCGTATTATGTTTAAAGTCGAGAAACGCGACGGGCAGATCGCAGATTTCCAGTTGGAAAAAATCGGAGATGCGATTGCCAAGGCATTTGAAGCAACACAGATGCAGTACAACGAAGATATGAAGAGTCTGCTGAGCCTTCGGGTTACCGCGGACTTTCAGGGAAAGATTAAAAACGGCCTGATCAACGTGGAGAGCATCCAGGACAGTGTGGAGAACGTGCTGGTGCAGGCAGGCTACGCCGAGGTGGCAAAGGCGTACATTCTTTATCGTAAGCAGAGAGAAAAAATCCGGAACATGAAATCCACGATTCTGGATTATAAAGAGATCGTAAACAGCTACGTCAAGGGAGAGGACTGGCGGGTAAAGGAGAATTCCACCGTGACCTATTCCGTGGGCGGGCTGATCCTGAGCAACTCCGGCGCGGTGACGGCAAACTACTGGCTGTCGGAGGTTTATGATCAGGAGATTGCGGATGCGCACCGGAACGCGGATATCCATATCCACGATCTGTCTATGCTCACCGGCTACTGTGCCGGCTGGTCCTTAAAGCAGCTGATTCGGGAGGGCCTTGGCGGAATCAAGGGCAAAATCACCTCAGCGCCCGCAAAGCACCTGTCCGTACTCTGCAACCAGATGGTCAATTTTCTGGGCATTATGCAGAACGAGTGGGCAGGCGCACAGGCATTTTCCTCTTTTGATACGTATCTGGCCCCCTTTGTAAAGGTGGATAACCTGACGTATCCCGAGGTAAAGAAGTGCATCGAGTCCTTTATCTACGGCGTGAACACCCCCAGCCGCTGGGGAACCCAGGCACCGTTTTCCAATATCACACTGGACTGGACCGTACCGGCAGACCTGGCCGAGCTG
>JAHZHG010000016.1 GCA_019420425.1 Clostridiales bacterium | reverse complement strand
GCCAATCCAGTATCCCGAGCCGATGTCGCTGAATCCATAGCCCCAGCCGCCGACCCGCTCGCTTTTTCCCTCCTGGTCAATACCGATCACGATAGACCCGGTACCGGCGATAATCACAATGCCGGGAGCCTGTGCCTGTGCAAAATAGGCCAGCACCCCGTCATTACAGAGATACGTCTTTTCCATGGGATACCCGGCTTCTTCAATCGCCCTCTGGATAATGCCGTAATCCTCTCTGGAATCGCAGCCGGACATACCGAATACCGCATACTCCAGCTCAGATAAAGATATTCCAAACGTATTGCAGATCCACTGGCTGCCCTCCCGCAGGCTCTCCTTCATTCCCTCTACGCCGACGGACTTAAAATTTCCTGATCCGGCCTTGTAATATTGGCTCTCCTTCGTCTCTGTATCATATATGCAAAATTCTGTCTTAGTTCCGCCTCCATCCACAGATAGCAGATATCCCATATGTTCACCTTCTTCTCTCTAACGTATAAATAGGAGTATATTCTCTGATGCACATATTAATCGCCCCCTGGACGCCATGCTTCTGAAAATCCTCAATCTTCACCAGCCACGGCACATTTTCCGTTCCCACATAGTCTGCCATCGCCTTTTCCAGCTCCGACAAATCTCCGGAAGAAAAGCTGCTGCACTGTATGGCAATGACCTCCGGGTTCAGGACACATACGACACTGAGCAGCCCGTCCGCAACGGTCTGAATCAGCCTGTTTTTCACCGCCTCCTGCTCTTCCTCAGGAGCAGCTGCCAGCTTTTCCAAAAGCCGCATCAGCTGCTGCTCAAAATTTACTCTGCGGTGCGAGCCGTCCTCCGCCGTCACCGGAAGATTTCCCAGCTCACCGGCAAAATTGGTAAAGCCCTTGAACAGGCTTCCGTTTACAATGATACCGGAACCAACGCCCTGATCCAGATAGATCAGCACCAGATTCTCCGCTTCATCCTGAAAATCCCTGCAATATACGCCCATGGTAACCAGATTAATATCATTTTCCAGATAAACATTCAATCCCAGCTCTGTCTCCAGCCGCTCGGCCACGTCGATCCCTTCCCAGCCCGGAATCTTGGGGATATTCGATACACAGCCCCCCTGAACAACGCCTGGTACGCCGATGCCTACTGCAAGAACCGGGGATTCCTTACCCATATCCTGAAGCTCCCTCACCGCCAGAACCGTGTCCTCAATCATCGTTTCATAGCTGTCTTTTCTCACCGGAAACGTTTTTTCACAGATAATCGACCCCACCGAATTGGAAACCGCTCCTGTATAACAGCCATCCTCATAATACAATCCAATATAACAGCTGGCGCTCTCGTTGATCACATAATGCTGCGCCTTCCGCCCCACGGAGGTCTGGTTCACTTCGCTGATTTTTACCTTATTTTCCTCCAGCAAAAGATCCACAATCTTATTCACTGTCACCAGGCTCAGCTTCGAAATTTTTGCAATCTCCGGCTTAGTCACCGGGCCATTCATTTTGATAATGCCTTCTATCACATCTTTATTTAACAGCTTAATTAATCTCGGATTTCCCACTGCTTCTGCCATATGTACGCTCCTATTAATTAATAAACTTTATTAATTATTATGACTCGATTATATATTTTAGCCATCGTTTTGTCAATTCAAATTTTCAGATATTTTTCATTTTCACATAATAACAAAAAATATGCTTTTAATATTGTCTATTATGCACAAAAAGCAGCCTGCTTTCACAGACTGCTCCTTACCGTATTTACTATTTAAAACTTACTTAGGGAATATCTGACAGTGACAACGATAACCAGCTTCTTTTGTTCGTCTACCCGAAATACCACCGTATAATTCTTAATAAAAAGCTGCCGGCTCTAAAAGCGTCCTGGCAATATAATCATAGATACCCTCCAAGTCTCGCTGCGCCCGACTCATCAGTTTAACACTGTATCTATCCAAAATGCTTCCTCCTCAAAGAAGTCAATGTCTCTCTTGCGTCGAAAAGCTGTCCATTCTGTTTAAATTCAGCCTCCGCTTCTGTAATAGCAGCATCTATTGCCGCGTTTTCTACCATGGCTTCATAGGTTTCAATACTCATCACAACCAAATCTCCATATCCATTTTTCGTAATAAATACCGGCTCCCGCCGTGCATGGCAGATTTCAGAAATCTCGTTTGTATTCCGAAGATCTGTAATAGGTCTAATCTGCGGCATATTGCCACCTCCTTTTTGTATATTATCATAACATAATTCTGTACAAAAATATAGAATAAAATTCAGCATCTCCCCTATCAAAAAGGCAAAGTACAATTAATGCAATCATACTCTGCCTCTTTATTCCGTTAATCAGATAATTATTTCCAGTAAATCGTAATCAAATAAAAATTCTCATCACAATTGTACTGATAATTCCAGCTGGACACTCCGTTGATCTCCATCAAATACTGCCCCGCATCCTGCAGCATCCCGTTTTCAAACAGCTCATATGCGGCCGAATAATACGCCTCCAGCGAACCGAATTTCATCACAATATACGACTCATCATTCCACACGGAATTCATCAATGCGTTATAAATCGTATCATAGTCAAACGTATCGTAATAATACCCATAACGCTTATAATAATTATAATCGTCGCTGTAGCACTCCGGCAGCGGAACCGCATAATCCGGCACGTGGGTTTTGAACAGCTCGGTCTGCGGACAGCACAGGTAATTATAATTGATCACCCGGCCGGCCGTGCCGTTTTCCATGGCATTGGCAAATACCGGATCCCCCCAGGTGGTGTCCACGTAATAATAATCCGATCCAATCCGAACCATATTCCAGCCATGGTCGCCGCCATCCGTAATCCTTCCCGTAATGTAGGTACAGAATATCCCCATCCGGTTCAGCAGATATTGGGTGGCCTTGGCATACCCGGCGCATACCGACTGCCGGTTTAGAAACACGCTCTGGATATTCTGGCTGTTTTCACTGCCCGATACATAATCTGTCGTCTCAATAATATACTCATAGACAAACTTTATCTTATCATAGTCCGATGCTTCCGACCAAACCTGATTCAGGCACTGGTCTGCCGAGGCCTCTATACTCGCCTGCACCCCAGGCCGGTCATCAGGCGCAACCGTAGTCTCCAGCTCATATCCCACAATTCTTCCGGTGATGGCCGATTCCTTGATCTGTGCGCTGGAGCCAAGCCAGAAAATCTCCGGATGATCTGCCTGCACAGCATAATAAGCCTTCCAGAAGCCGTCCGCATCCACAGACTCGTTCAAATTTGCCGAATCCTCATCATTCATAATCCGGTTAAACAGCTCTCTGTACACCGGCTTTAGCTCTTCCTCCAGATGCTGATAATAATACTCCTCAACGGAGGTCACCGCTTCCTTGACCGTATCCCGCCGAAAAACGTCGCTGACTGCCTTCTCAACATTCTCCAGAAGGGTAAACTCCCCTTCTCCGCCTGTCCCTTCTCCCAGTCTCCGCTCTGCGTAGCCCACTCCAGCAATAATGGCCAATAGGAGCACCAGACTAAGCAGCAGGTTTCGTATTTTTCTCATCTATCGCTCCCATTTATCACACAGCCGGTTGATTTCCTTCGTAAACTTCTCCAGATCCCGGTTCGCTCCGCCCTCGTTGCTGCGAATTACGCCAAGCAGCCGCTGGCCGGCTTCCAAAAGCCTGCCAAACACAGCGGAAACCCGCGCGTTTCCTCCGGGTACCGTTTTCTCTTTTTTAATCCGTATCGGACTTTTCTTCCAGATAAATGCATTTCTTGCCAGGTCAAAAATGGTTCCGGAGTAAGGCGCATAGGCGTCCAGATGCAGTTCCTTTTTCAGCCGTTCCGTAAATAGATCGCATACCTGATCTTCACCGTGAACCACAAATACCCGGTCTGGCTTCTCAATCGCAGAAATCCACCGGATCAGTCCCTCGTTATCTGCATGTCCGCTGATTCCCGGAAGCCGGCATATCTCCGCTTTTACTTCAATTTCTTCTCCGAAAAGCTTCACCTGCTTCGCACCGTCCAGCAGCGAACGCCCCAGCGTTCCCACCGCCTGATATCCCACAAAAAGAATCGTACTATCCGGTCTCCAGAGGTTATGCTTCAGGTGGTGCTTAATCCGTCCCGCATCGCACATTCCGCTGGCGGAAAGAATCACCTTTGGCCGCGTATCTTCGTTGATTGACCTAGAATCCTCGCTGGTAACCGCCGTTTTCAATCCGTCAAACCCGATGGGATTGATTCCCTGCTGAACAAGTGCCTGCGCCTCATCATCAAAGCAGGCAAGCATATGCTCACGAAAAATATTGGTCGCCTCCACTGCCAGCGGACTATCCACCCAAACCTGAAATCCATCATGATTTTTTACCATATGATCCGCCTTGATTTTCCGGATAAAGTACAGCATCTCCTGCGTTCTGCCCACCGCGAACGAGGGAACTACCACATTTCCTCCCCGGTCAAAGGTTTTTTGGATCACCGCGGCCAGCTCTGCGGCATAATCCACTCTTCTGTCCCCTTCCACGTGGCTTCTGTCTCCATACGTGGATTCCATAATCACATAATCCGCTTCCTTGAGGTACTGGGGATCACGGATCAGCGGCTGATCCAGATTTCCAATATCACCCGAAAAAATCAGCTTCTTTTCTATATCTTCCTCCCTGATCCATACCTCTATCGAGGCAGATCCAAGGAGATGGCCCGCATCCACAAACCGTATCCGTATGCCCTCTGCGATCCGTATTTCCTTATCGTAGCTGCAGCGCACCATACAGCTCAGCGCTCCCACGGCATCATCCAGGTCATACATCGGCTCCACCGGCGGCTTCCCCGCCCGCATGGCCTTCCGGTTTTTCCATTCTGCTTCAAACATCTGGATATTTGCACTGTCACGAAGCATAATTTCACAGAGATCCGCTGTCCCCGTGGTAGCAAAAATCTGCCCGCGGAAGCCCTGCTTATATAACAAAGGAAGCCTGCCGGAATGATCAATATGAGCATGTGTCAAAAGTACAATATCGATCTCACTGGGCTTCACCGGAATATCCTGATTTTCATAAATATCCGGGCCCTGCTCCATACCATAATCAACAAGAATATGCTTTCCGGAAGCCTCCAGGTAATGGCAGCTGCCGGTAACCTCATGGGCAGCACCCAAAAACATCAATTTCATTACACTACCCCTTTCGCACAAATGTGTATAGCCACAAACCGGGCAGAAGCTCCGCAAATTCTCCAAGCTTTTACCCGGTTGACTTTACTATTCTTATTATACTCGCTTTATGCGAAAACAGATAGAACTATTTTATTTTATTCCTCCTGATATTTTAAAAAGCCAGTGCAGCATAACCCAAAGTTATCGCTCAGCACCGTCGGAATCAAATAAGGACTCTTCCTGCAAATCTCACCCACTGTATCTCCAACCCCGGGCCCATCCGACATCAGTACATACCGTTTTTCCCCTTCACTTGCCGGTATTTCCGTCAGTCGTTTTCCGTTTTCGATACCATTGCCATAACCTGAAGCCCCAATGAACCGAACACTCTCCGGATTCGAAGCAGTCAGCTCGGCGATCACCTTCTGAACCTGCTTTTCATCTTTCAAATCTGCTCCACTGCCAAGCATCAGCGTACCCAATGTATACTCCGTTCTGTCCTTTGCATTCTGCCTCTTGCAAAGATCAAAATCCCGATACAAAGAGCACTCCATCGCACAGCCGGATTCTCCTGGGTTTGCAGTATGACTGCATTTTTGATTTTTTCCCGACGGCTTAACCGTCATTACGCAGTCCTCATACACATCCTTATGTCCGTCCGGCCCATGGAAGAAAGCCAATGACGCATCGCTTCCC
Organism: Clostridiales bacterium; assembly: GCA_019420425.1. Classification (GTDB taxonomy): domain Bacteria; phylum Bacillota; class Clostridia; order Lachnospirales; family Lachnospiraceae; genus JAHZHG01. Next base: position 12,655 of record JAHZHG010000016.1, on the reverse strand, counting down.
GCTCCCGTACGTTTAAAGCGGAAGTTCCACCCACACGCCTTAATGGTCATTAATTCGTCCACTTCTTCCACCGTTTCCACACCGTTTTCTCTGCAGTAAGCAGCCGAATCCTTCAGCAGCATCCGCATTTCCTGTCCATCTTTGCTTCCGTCCAGTTTCTTCAGCAACTCCTCCTTTTCTTCTTTTGTACATTTCGGTATAACAGCCTGAATTACCGTATGCTCACGTAAAATCTCCGTCATCTTCCCGACCGCCGCCTGGCTAAAGTCCCCAAGAACGAGCAAATGCACTGTTTTTGCGCATAAAAAAAGCCCTGGCTCATCATTTCTCATCACCGCAGGCTTCGCTCCACTTAAGTAAATCACATTAAACTCCGTTTTCTCTTTTGCATCTGCCAGACTGGCACGATGTACGGAACATTCCCCTTCACACCGGTATAAAAACCGAAAATACTTAGCGTTCATAAAATTACTCATTCCCCTTCTTAGTTAAGTTAGTAATTCATGGCCAGCCAAGTCTGCTGAACATTTTGGGCCCGTCAGCAGTTCGGCTGGCCGGTTCTCTTTAGTAAAATAGTTTAGTAGTGTTAAGACATTTCCTGCATTCAACATCCTCTTTTGATATTAGGTTGTCTTTATGCTTTTTTACTTTATTTAATTTTTTCTCTTTTGTACCCCTTTCGTGTCGTTTGCGGGACACGGGCGCTTGGTTTTAAAAGTAATAAATAATCTCAGTGAAACAGCTTTTAATTGTTAGCTGGCGTAAACACCACCGGTGTAAGAAGTTGTTCCTTCTGTACTACCATTATAAGCATAATGAGCACCTCTTACACGGTAATAATAACCTTTTTCAACATAATACACATTAGAATTAGAAATACTATATGTATTATATGCACTAACAGGACCCAAAATATACTGTGTGTACCAATTTCCATTCACTAATTTTTCCAGATATAGTCCCAATGTAACTTGCTGGCTTATGCGATGGCAAACTGTGCTTCCAGAAATATACATGGCTCCGCCACCTTGGTAGGTTATATGTGCAGTCCCATAGTTCAGATAAGTTCCTCTTGCTCTTGAATAACCTATTCCATCAGACTCAACATCATCTGTAAGAATAGATCCATCTATTACCTTGCCAACTAAATCATCTTCAGCAAAAGCAATAGAAGAACAAAACATAAAACATACCAATAATAACAAAGGAAAACACATTCTTTTTAAAACCCGTTTCATTTATCTCCCTCCTTTCTCACGGTTTTCAATAAATAAAACGAATAAGATTCAAAAAAATCACGCCAAATTTTATATTATCGATATATTTTCCATTATTTTTTTAAATTCATCTATTTCTACTATACCACTTATACAGTAATAACTATCATTGTATGTAAATTCTGCGACATAAGACTTTTCACTTCCAGCTTCGCATTCCCATAAATCATATGAAATATCTTTGTCATATAAAATGATATTTTGATAGCTTTCTAAAATTTTACCATCAATTTTATGTGCAAATGATGCCGATTTATTCAAACGATAAATAAAAATACTAAAAATCTTTCCATTGTAATTATAAAAGTAATTAATTTTTTGATTTACTTTATCCAGATCATAATCTAAAAAATCCATATTTTCGGGTTTATATAATAGTTCTACCGGTTTTAATTTTAGTTCCTCTCTAGCTATACGAAATGCCTCTTCTTCAGCCAACGCCGTTTCACCACTATCCTTATCACTTACTCTTAATACTAATTCCCTACCCGTAGTTAACCCAGCCCAAATATTCATAATATACCTTCGACTAGCTTCACTGCTTAATCCCATCACCACTACACAAACCAAAGCCGCTGCTACCACTGCCATCTTTTTTATCCGTTTTCTTAATTTTGCAGTTTCCAGGCGATGCATTCCTTCTTTGAGTGCTCTCTGCTCTTTTTCGGGCAGCATTTGAATTATTGCTTCTTTGTCCAGCACTTCCGACTTCTGTTCTTGAATCTTTTCTTCCTCTATTTCTTCTTTTATTTTTTCCTTTCCCTGAATGTCTTTCCCTACTTCTATCGCTATTTCTTCTGCTATCTCTTCCGTTCTGTTTTCGTTTTCTATATTCTCCTGCTCTGTTTCATCCTCGTCGTCTTCCCAAAGTCCCTCATCCTTAAGGCTTCCGACGATCCGATCGAACATTCCTTTTGGTACCTGTATTTTTGCCACGTCCGGATCCTCATCCAGCATAGCTTCTATATCATCGGCCTGTTCGGCCGCTTCTTCCTGAAGTAATTGATCTATATCTTCATCGGTGATTTCCCGATTTTCCTGATATAGTTTATAGATTTTTTTCTTTTCATTACTTCTTTTTTTCTTTGGTTCACTCATACGTATATCATAGTCCCTTCTTGACTTTTCCTCGTAACCGTTTAAACTATATATAGAACTATTTACCTATATCTGGAGGATAATTATGAAACGAATTGTTCTTACCGGCGGTGGTACCGCTGGTCATGTCACCCCGAATATTGCTCTCCTCCCCCGTTTGAAGGAAGAAGGCTACGATATTTATTATATCGGCTCTTACGAAGGAATTGAAAAAAAATTAATAGAAGAATTTGGTATTCCTTATTATGGGATATCCTCCGGCAAGCTGCGCCGATATTTTGATCTGAAAAATTTTTCTGACCCTTTCCGTGTAGCCAAGGGTTTTTTCCAGGCAAAAAAACTAATGAAACAGTTAAAGCCGGATGTCGTGTTCTCCAAAGGAGGCTTTGTGGCTGTTCCCGTGGTTCAGGCTGCAAAAGGCTGCCATATTCCTACCATTATTCATGAATCTGATCTGACTCCCGGGCTGGCAAATAAGCTCGCGATACCTGCCGCCACAAAGGTCTGCTGCAACTTTCCGGAAACCCTGAACTCTCTTCCCGCTGAAAAAGCAGTCCTTACCGGATCACCTATCCGACAGGAACTGCTGTCCGGAAATCGTTCTGCCGCGCTTTCATTCACCGGCCTTTCCGCTAATAAGCCCGTTTTGCTGATTATCGGCGGAAGTCTTGGCTCTGTAAAAGTAAATCAGGCCATCCGCTCCATTCTTCCCCGGCTGCTGGAGCGCTTTCAGGTGGTTCACCTTTGCGGACAGGGAAATCTGGATGCCTCACTCAATGAGACAACTGGCTACGTGCAGTATGAATATATCAAACAGGAGCTTGCCGATCTCTTTGCCCTTGCGGATGTGGTTGTTTCCAGGGCAGGTGCAAATGCGATATGCGAACTTCTGGCGCTGCGGAAACCGAGTCTGCTGATTCCGCTTTCGGCTGCTGCCAGCCGCGGCGATCAGATTCTAAATGCCGAATCCTTCCGTCAGCAGGGCTTCTGTGCCGTCCTCAAGGAAGAACACCTCAACGAGGATACCTTGTTCAATGCAATCCACGAGCTCTATCAAAATCGCCAGACTTATATAAATACAATGAGCCAGAGCAAACAGAGCGATGCTATTGGTACCATAATCTCTCTCATCAACGAGGCAACAAATCATAAATAAATGTACATCCCGCACCGCTCTCTGCAATGGCTTTTTCATGCTTGAAGTGTATTAAATTCTTCCCTGGAATTCAGAAACCTGCATTTCCAGGGATTTTTATCAAACAGTATCTTTCATTCTGTCTGATCTTTTTCTTTGGTTTTGACAATCAGCTTTTCTTGTATTCCTCGCCAAACTTATCCCGGACATAATTTCTTGCTCTATATAGTCTGGCCCGTAGTACCCGTAATGTTATTCCCAGCTTTTCAGATGCCTCTTCCTGAGAATACCCTTCAATACAGATTAGCTCTATAATCTCATACCACAATCTGTTCACCTGGCGAAGTTCCTTCATAATTTTGCCAGTCAGCTCAATATTGTATATTCTCTCTGCTACACTCTCTACATTGCCTTCTCTGACCGTTCCGCATGGAATATTTTCAACGTCCCCATAGCGTGCAACTTCGTATTTATTATGGGATTTTCTTCGATAATCAATAATCTCATTCTTTGCGGTACGCAGAAGCCACGCCTTTATCAGATCATCATCTACATTATCCATATTTTTGTAGTACGCAAGGAATGTCTGCTGACAGATTTCCTGAGCCAACTCTTCGTCTCTGGTATGAAAATACACATACTTCATAACCACTGAACTGTAGTTTTTAAATACTTCTTCAAACTTTTTCTTTTTCATAATTTTCTCTTTCCCAGTATCTCTTTCTCATTAGTATTTCCCTCTTTTTTACTCCCCTTGAAATGCAGAAAGAATCATTTTCTTTGTCTCTTCATCCAATTTTCCCGGCTTCCATGTCAGTTTGACTCCATCACCCGGATATCTTGGAATCAGATGCATATGAAAATGAAACACTGTCTGTCCAGCAATCTCCCCGTTATTCTGGACAATATTAAACCCTTCACATTCTAAAACATCCCTGAGCTTGACCGCTGTTTTTTTAGCAATTACAAATACTTTCGATGCAATATCGTCCGGCAGCTCGTAAATGTTTTTCGCATGTTTTTTCGGAAGAACCAGAGCATGTCCTTTAGAGGCAGGCCCCAAATCAAGAATTACCCGAAAATCTTCATCCTCATACAGTGTTGCAGAAGGAATCTCGCCTTTTGCAATTTTGCAAAAGATGCATTCTTCTCCCATTTATGATCTTACTCCTTTCAAAATAAATTCTCATCTCTATGTTAAAACAATTTGTCAAATTATGTCAACAATATATTCTTGAATTTTTTCATTTTGCATGATAGACTTAAAGCCATATGGCAAATATCGTCGAATTATTCGAAATATATTTTGATTTTATCGAATACTTATATACAATTTTTAAAGGGATTTTGGTATGACAAATAATTTATATTCTGCAACTGAATACGCTGCATGCAAAAATATAGACCATTGTACCGCGATAAGAGAACTTCATAATAGCCAGAAACTCATCCTCTCTTCTCTGTCTCACGAGATTCGCAACCCGCTCACCCTGATCAGCAGTACAATGCAGCTGATGGAAAAAGAACATCCGGAACTTACTGACTATCGGCATTGGACACAGGTACGCCAGGACATTGCCGGGGTCATCGATCTGCTGAATAATCTATCTGCCTATAATAACTGCGACCGATTAAACCAAAAGATCATCTCCGCCAGTTCATTCTTTCAGGAAATCTCCGAACAGTTTGCGCCGTCGGCTCTTCTCCAGAAAAAGCGGTTTTCTTTTATTGCAGAAAATAACCTGCCGGATTTTACCGGCGACCCATTAAAACTGAAAGAAGTAATAATAAATCTGTTAAAAAACTCACTGGAAGCAACAGAAGAAGGGGACTCCATCACTTTAGATGTCTCAACAAAAGATAGAACCCTGCTGATTAAAGTAACAGATAACGGCTGCGGTATAGCTCCGGAGTACCTTTCATCACTATTTGAACCGTTCGTTACACATAAACCGACAGGTACAGGTTTGGGATTGGCCATCGCCAAGGGTATAATTGCTTCCCATCAAGGAGATATTTCCGTTGAATCCAGAAAAAATAACGGTACTGTCTTTACTATCTGTCTTCCTTTAATTTAATATTTTTTGCTAAAATATATTATTATATACTCACAATAGTAGAATACTTTGGGTAAATCTCTATTAACCCTAAAAATTCATTTATAACTTCATGTATAATTTTAACTATTTTTTCTCTACTTGTAAAGTGCTTTTTTATTCTTTAATACAAATTTTCGGATACCTATAATAACAAGATGACATCCAAGGTCTTTCATTTGTATATTACATATGCAAATATAAAAACAGCGCCTCGTCTTAGTAAGATAAGGTGCCAATTTAAAAACTCATTTCTCCTTATGATTTAACATTTTATACCAGATAGTTATTTGGCAGGCGTAGCACTCTCCTGCATCTCTCGGTTCTCCCCTGTCAATACCATCGGCGTGTGGTCGCTACGAAATTTACCACCTCAAACAACTATCTGGCTTAAAACACCATATATTATATAGATATTGTACTTTAATTATTCTCTTTTGTAAAGTGGAATATTATTTCTAAGCCGCTGTAAAAATCTTTTTTCATTTTCTCCTACAACAGTAATTATTGAATTTTTATATTTAGGATTATCAGTCGATACCGCTAATCGTAAAACAATATTGATATATTTTTCATCCCTTACCATTTTCTTACACACTAATGCTGTATTTTTTCCAGCCTGAAAAATATAATTCGGATACATTACTATATCTGCAAAATAATGCCTAAATTGGTCATAAAATTTTTGACCTCTTCGCTTTATAATATGTTCTATTCTTTCATCGGTAATAATTACTTCATCCGTAATCATTTTTTCGGTAACAATGCACTGATAAATCTCTCTGTCAATCGTTGCAACTGAGTGCAGCATAGATTTATCTTTTTTCCCCCTTATACATTTTTTGTTTTCTTATGATACAGCAAAACTGCCAGTATAAATCCCCCAGCCAGTCCTCCCACATGAGCTGCATTGTCTACTCCTCCGGTGGTTAGGCCCTGTGCTACGGAAAGTACGGTCATCAGCAGGAATCGTTTTACGGTTATCTCGTTCATTTTTCCTTTATTGCGGATCATGATATAGAGCAGGGCTCCGTTTACCGCAAATACTGCTCCGGATGCTCCTGCGGATACGGCGTAGCTCTGGTTTTTTGTGTCTATCCAGACTGAACAGATATTGCCGGCGAGGCCTCCGGCCAGATAAATGATCAGGTAGGAAAGCTTCCCTACAATGGCCTCCAGCACATCGCCTAAAAAGAGAAGCGCCAGCATGTTATAGACCACATGCTGAAGGGAAAAATGCAGGAACATACAGGTAAACAGCCGGTAATATTCTCCGGCCTCTGTCACATAGGGCGCATAGCAGGCTCCATGCATACTCATATATACTGCACTGGAGGGTTCTCCGGTTATGTCCATCCATATAAATATGAATAAATTGATCAGTATAATGGTCAGGTTTACTTTTTGTCTTGTCTTTAGATATTGCCACCCTTCATTCATATATGGTCTGCTCCCTTCTGAACGGATTTTGTTTTTCTCCATCCTATCACAATCCGATTGCCGGGGCAAACATTATTCTATTTCTTCCTCTTCTGCCCATTCTGCGGTTTTCCGTTTTTTCCTTGCCGAAAGACGTAAAGCATAGCAGACTGCCGCCGCCAGGCAGAACAATATTCCGCCGGTCTGGGTATAGTTTAATTCCGCGAGTAATATCATCAGACCGATAAAGAATGACACCAATAAACTGATTCCTATCGTAATCAGCCATTTTTTTATCTGAACCGGCCTTTTTATCTCTTCCTCGTTTTTTTCCTCCTGTTTTTGGGGAGTGATATACTCAGGCTCCTCCCTTTCTTCCACTGGATGGATTCTTTTTTGCCGTTCTTCTTTTTCCTGCAGCTCCACAGCAAACCGAATTAAACGGGTCAGGCTGAAGTTTTCTTCGGAAGCCTGATTATACAATTCATACCCCAGCGTTACCGCGCTGCCGTCATCATGATCCAGCTTCTTCAGGATATATTCAGACAGATTCAGAAATTCCTTCGTCTGTTCTTCTCCTTCCTCGGACGGGTTTCCGACAGGCCGGTAGCAGAAAAATACCCGTTCTTCCTGATCCAGATAAATATACTCCGGTTCCAGGATAATGCCCTTTGGATTCAATAAATAGCGCGCCAGACAATCCAGCCCTTCTTTTACGGCAAAAAGAAGCTTTTGTATAATGTCATAATTTAACGGCTTCTGCTGAAACACCTTATCCAACGGCTGCATTGCCGTAATATCGTAATAAAAATACAGATTTCCATCCATGCGCCTTGCCTGAACATACAGAAATCCGGGCAGACGGTTATTCTCCAGCATTTTCATTTCGTAGTTTTCCCCGGTAATCTCTTCTCCAGCCTGGAAAACCAGATAATTGTGATTCAAATCCCGCTTATATAAGGGTTTCACCTTTTATTCCTCCCTTTTCAACAGATTTCCGATTCCCCTGATCTTCCGAATGGTACCCGCAGGATCGGGAAACGTCCGGTTCCACTCCTGCTTTATGGAAAATGTCCCGCTCATAAAAGGAGCCGCTATTCCCGGAATCACAAAGCTGCCGCCGGCTGATAATACAGCCTGATGCTCATCCGCCTGGTTTTCTGTAAAAATCTGTTCTGTCCCAAGAAGCCTCTCCGACAGCAGCTCTCCAGCCGACAGTTCTGTTCCTGCCCTTTCTTTCGGTAAAATCAGCCCGTATCGTGCGGCGATTTCGCAGACTGCCCCCTGAATGACCATCCGGTCATGTATATAAAACATCCCGTAAATCAGACAGACAAGCAAAGGAATCAGCACAGAGAATAAAAGCGCCGCCTCCACCGTAAAACTTCCTTTTTTCTTTTTCATCCGCATCCTCCCCTCACAATCAGCAGACATACATCAGCCGCAAATAAAAATGGCAGATAGGCGATACGATATCCCCGGCTGACATGCCGCACTGCAATCAGCCACAGGGAACAGACTGCGCAAAAAGCCAGGGATACCAGAAGAAGAAAAACGGTTTCCCCCATTCCCAGATACCAGCCGCACAGAAGAACCACCAGCCCGTCTCCATAGCCTATCGATTCATCCGTTATCCGGGCCACCAGGAGAAGAAATATACCGGGAATCAGGCCGGACATCCATCCGGCAGACCATTTTCCATCAAGCAGGAACAGCGGTATCCGCAGAAGAAAACCGCCGATAACCAGAGGCATCCACACCAGCCTGCTCTTTTTATCCATATATCCACATATTCCCAGTATACCTGTGCACAGTATTGCCGTTAACTGATCTCTCATTCGTTCATCCTCCACATTTTGTACACGGCCGCATATCCTGCAATTCTTCCAGAGGCACTTTTTCCACTGTCCGCTTTAAGCCTCCACAGTCCAGCGTAGTGTGAAACCTGCTGCCCTCATCTGTGATATATACCGTATCGTGGAAATCTCCTCCGCATCGTTCACAGGGATAATATTTTCCTCCTCCATTGTTCCGCAGACCGGAAAGCTCGCTAAAGCTTACTTTTTTCACAGACAAGCGCAGGTGGGTACAGCTGCGGCTTTTATGATAAACCGTTCCATTTACGGTAACATATCCGTATAGCGTTTCTCCTTCTTTGCCTTCCGGTACGGCCGCTTTTCCGTTATCGCCTGTCCATGCTCTTATCCTGGCCCGCTGAACAAAGGGAATATTGATAAATCCTGTCCCCGTTAGAGGAAAGTGGCTGTTGTAATTGAGTACCAGATCAATCATCTGATCCTCGTCCAGAATGTCGGACTGAATCAGGGTAATACCGGATACACCGGAGGTATCCCCTGCCTTTTTCAATATATCCTGCTTTGCATATATTCCGGAAACCACACCGGCAGCCAGGGCTTTTTCTGCTGTCCAGTCTCCGGCGTACTCCTTTGTATAAGCGATGATGGCAAGCTGCTTTCCCACCTCGTTCAGACTGTTTCCAAACCGGATTCCCGCTTCAAGCGCAAGTCCCAGATAAAAAAAGTACAGTATAGTAAAAAGAAACAGCGGAACAGCAAGCGCGGCCTCTACGGTAAGGCTTCCCCGGAAGGGAACAAAAAGGAATGCTTTTCTGCAGCTGTTTTTTGCTGAGGGAAAATGTGAGATATGTCTGGAAATATGAAAAGGAACCCTATCCTCCTTTAGATTTGAATTTAAGCTGCAGAAAAGCATTCGTTTTCACTCCCTTCAATAGGCAAAGCCGCCCGGTACAGATAATGCATACGGTTCCATTCCCACACCCATAAACACGGCTGCCGGCTGCAAAAATACGGGTTCTATTTCCCATTCTGTCTGCATCGTTAATCCAACCATACAACGATCTGCCTGGAATTTTTCTCCGTCTTTATCACTCAGATTCAGTTCAAGTAAATCCAGTGCCCGCAGGCTCTGGGAGGACGTATCGCCTAAATACAGCAGTATCCGCAGATAGTCTTCATAGTCCAGCCCTTCAGGCTCTCCGGAAGCGCTTCCGTTCAGATATTCCAGAATGTTTCCCAGCTGGGAAAGCTCCAGCTTCCAGCTTTCTTTAGATTTCAGCAGCGGTATCTTTCCTCCGTCCAGAAGCGTATGCACATCCAGCAGGCTTTCCGCAAAGGCCCACGCCAGAAGAAGGGCATGTTTTGTCACGGTAATCAGTCCGGGAATCATAAATCCTCCGACTAAGGCAGCCGCGAGAGCCTGAGCCTGCCCGCATGAGGATGCATCGGTGTACAGATACAGATAATTTACGCCTTCTCTGAGCAGAACCAGTTCATTCACTGTTTTCTTCAGATTATCGGTATCTGAAGCCTTTCCTCCAATCAGATACTCAATCTGATAGTTCAGCTTTTCCTTCTGCGTGATTTTCTGATAGTGAGAAAAATACTTCAGCAGATACTCCCGGAAAAACAGATCCGTTACCAGGCTCTCCTCCCCCGGAAGCTCCATGTCCCCTTCTCTCCTGTCCCGTTTAGACAGCAGTGAGGAGCTGTCTACCTCTTTTTTGGATATCCTGTCCGAATCGGAGACAACCAGACCCAGCAGGCCCAGCTTTTGAATCCGCTTGATTATATCCAGCGGATTTACAGCCGGAGGCTCCCAGACCTGTGCCGGCGGATTTTCCAGCCGGCCTGCCTCCTGCTGCTTTTGTTTTTCCTCCAGAAGCCCCTGCTGCCTGGAAACCTCATTTTCCTGCTCCACGTAGCGTTTCTGTTTTTCCTCTGCATCCTTGGCGTCGTTATAATAGCTGTCCAGTCTGCCAATCACCTCTGTGCCCAGGTTTTCCCGCATATATGCTGCCGCCTGCTGATAAAAGGCCTTTCCGGATTGATCCGATAAAAGGGCATATGAAGTAATCTCAACAGACTTCAGCTCCAGCTTCCACGGATCCATGCTCCAAAAGGTCAGCAGTCCTTCTTTTGATGAGCAGTTTGCCTTAATATATTCCTCCAGCTTTTCTCCCTGACTTTCTTCCAGCCCAAATACTTCATACGTTTTCAGCAGTTCCGTTTTATATCCGCCAAAAGTAGAAAATACCCCGATATCCGCAGCATTTACCGCCCATGCCCTGGCTCCCTGTATTCTGGCGGATTCTATCGCCGTACACACAAGCGAGAGAAAAAGGATAAGGATCATGCTCAAAAATACGGTAATACTTCCCCGGAAATTATTTCTTTCTGATGTATTCATCTATTTATATACTGTTACTTTTGCTGACGATTTTACTCAAAATAGAATTTACCAGACTGGTAAGCTGGTTTTTAAAAATAATCACCAGCCCAATCAGCACCACGAGAATCAAAATAATCTCTACAACTCCCACTCCATCCTCTTCGTTAAGAAAGCACTGTACATGTTTTGTCATTTCCATCTCATTCATCCTCCTCATGTTCAAATTTCTGCCTGTTAAAAGGACATTACTGCAGGGGCCAGCAATAGAATAAATACCACGATCAGCAGCAAAAGCATGGGAAACAGGATTTTTGTGCCCGCTTCTTCCCCAAGCCTTCTGGCCAGATTTTTTTGTTCCTCCAGTGAGGATACTGCCTCACGCTCCAGAACCTCCAGCAGTCCCTTTGCCCCCTTTTTCAGATTCTGAGAAAGCAGCGTGCCCATCTTTGCATAGGCGGGCAGCTCACACCTTCTGCCGAAGCGTTCATATGCTTCCCCTTCCGGCACCCCCCGTTTCATCTCATAGCAGACGGCAAGCATCTCCTCATAGGCGTACCGGTAGGTCTTTCCCTTTGTCTTATGGTAATCCTCTGCTATTTTCACAAAGGCGTTGTGCATCGTCAGGCCCGCTCCCAGCAGCATGGTCAGCTTCCACATGATCTCGGGATAGTCCATTTCCAGCTGTATCCGGCGCTGTTCTGCTCTCTTTCGGATCTTCTGTTCGTCTGCAAAATAGGCGCCTGCAGTTATACAAATGGTAAGGAAAAAAACGATCTGCCAGGAGGATGTGCTTTCCTCTTCCCAGAATATCCGCTTCTCCTCTATACGCGAGGGCAGCGTCAGCTCCGGCTGTGTCCGGCTTTCCTCCTGATTTTGCTGAACCAGACGGTCGAGCTGCTTCCACAGCCTTTCCTGCGGGCTCATTACCGGAGGCAAAACCCTTGCCGTGCAAATATACGTCTCTTCCTGCGTTCCACAGGTCAGAACAGCCTGAATCTCAACGGTTTCTCCATCCTCCTCCACTTCCCGGACAATCCTTCCCTCCTCGTCAAGGATGCCATAGGGAACCGTACTGAAGCTGACAGAAACTGCTCCGTCCTGCATGGACGTTGGAAATCTCATATTTTTTCTCACCTCATCCAGCGAGGTATTTTCTCCCAAAATCTGTTCGTTCAGCTCGCTGACTGCCAGATCCAGTATTTCCCGGATTTCTTCTTTTGTGTATTCCCGCTCTTTTACGGTAACGGCTATCTGCCGTTCTTCAGATACGCCTTCGATCTGCGCGCCGAGTGTCAGTGTCTGATCGCCCTGCCCGTATCCGGGACGTTTAATCTGATTTTTTTCTGTGAGTATTCCCGGTTTTGCCGGTATACACAGAGAGAGTACGGTCAACAGGCTGCCCGCTGCCACTATCCTGCCCA
>JAHZHG010000159.1:5803-6652 GCA_019420425.1 Clostridiales bacterium | reverse complement strand
CCTTGTGGTCGAGGGCGGAGTTGTCGGGGAGGAAGCTGCGGTTGAAGAGGCGGACACTGAGGCCTCCACAAAGACAGAAGCGGCAGAAGAAAAAGGCACCATTACCGTAGCCGCTTCTGCAACGCCTCACGCAGAGATCCTGGAGCAGGCAAAGCCGCTTCTGGAGGCCGAGGGCTGGGATTTGGAAGTAACCATCTTTGACGACTACATTCAGCCCAACCTGGTGGTTGACGCAGGCGACTTCGACGCAAACTATTTCCAGCATATTCCGTATCTGGAGGAGTTCAATGAGCAGCAGGGGACACATTTGGTAAACGCAGGCGGAATCCATTATGAGCCCTTTGGCATCTATCCGGGCACAAAGTCTGATCTGGCCGAGCTGGAGGACGGAGATGTAGTAGCTGTACCGAATGATACCACAAATGAGGCCAGAGCGCTGCTGCTGCTTCAGGACAACGGAATCCTTACCCTGAAAGAGGACGCCGGGCTGAATGCAACGGTAAATGACATCGTAGAAAAGGCCGTAGATGTGGAAATTCTGGAGCTGGAGGCCGCTCAGGTGCCGAGAGTAAAGGACGAGGTAGCCTTTGTCGTACTTAACGGAAACTATGCGCTGGAGGCCGGTTTCTCCGTAGCTAAGGATGCAGTGGCTTATGAGACCTCCGATTCTGAGGCGGCAAAGACCTATGTGAATGTAATCGCGGTCAATGAAGGCCGCGAGGAAGAAGAGGGGATCCAGGCGCTGGTATCGGTATTAAAGTCAGACGAAATCAAAGACTATATCAGGGAAACCTATGACGGAGCAGTCATTCCTTTTGAAGAAGAGGAAGAATAAAAATAAAAAGGAGT
>JAHZHG010000159.1:777-5793 GCA_019420425.1 Clostridiales bacterium | reverse complement strand
CGGCATGTGATCGGCTAAAGAAGGATGGATGCGGATATGGAAGCAATGATTCAGGTCGAAAATCTGTGCAAAACATTTGATGCAAACGGCGCAAAGCTGGAGGCGCTGAAGAAGGTAAATCTGGAGATACAGGCAGGGGATATTTTCGGCATCATCGGCCTTTCCGGCGCGGGAAAGAGCACGCTGGTGCGCTGCCTGAATTTTCTCGAAGTCCCGACAGAAGGCAGGGTATGGATCGAGGGGAAGAATCTGGCTTCCCTTTCCGGAAGGGAGCTGCGGGAGGCCAGAAAGGACATGGGCATGATCTTCCAGCATTTTAATCTGCTGATGCAGAAAAATGTGCTGGACAACGTGCTGTTTCCCCTGGAGATCGCGGGCACTATGCGCAGGGAGGCGCGGGAGCGGGCCATGGAGCTGCTGCGCATTGTGGGCCTGGAGGATAAGGCAAAGGCATATCCGGTGCAGTTATCCGGCGGCCAGAAGCAGAGGGTGGCCATTGCCAGGGTGCTGGCAAATAATCCGAAAATCCTGCTCTGCGACGAGGCGACCAGCGCCCTTGACCCGCAGACCACAAAATCGATTTTATCTTTGCTGAAATCTATCAATGAGCAGTATGGAATCACGATTGTGGTCATCACCCATGAAATGTCCGTAATCCAGGAAATCTGCCGCCATGTGGCGATTATTGACCGGGGCGTTCTGGAGGAGACCGGCACAGTGGAGGAGATCTTCCGCGCGCCCAAAACCGAGGCGGCCAGAAGGCTGGTGTTCAATGGAACGGAACGGATCAGGGAAATGAAGGGAAAACGGTGTATCCGGATTGTGTTTTCCACCAATTCCGCATTCGAGCCGGTCATCGGCAACATGGTGCTGGAATACAAAACCCCGGTAAACATCCTGTATGCAAACACCCAGAACATTGACGGGACGGCAAAGGGAGAGATGGTCCTTCAGCTGCCGGAGGACAGGGAGCTGGCGGAAAAGATGATTCAATACCTGAAGGAAAGACGGCTGAGTGTGGAGGAGCTGAAAAACTATGTTCGATAATACAATGGTTAAGATGCTTCTGGAGGGAACAGGGGAGACCCTGTATATGACGCTGATGTCCGCACTGTTCGGATACATCATCGGCCTGCCCATGGGAATCGTCCTGGCCGTGACCGATAAAGGGGGAAGCCGGCCAAATGCAGCGGTATATAAGATTCTGGACTTTGTGATTAATCTGCTTCGGAGCATTCCGTTTTTAATTCTTCTTATTTTAATCATGCCCATGACCAAGGCCATTGTGGGCAAGACCTACGGTTCCACGGCGACAATCGTCCCGCTGACCGTATCCGCCGCCCCGTTCATCGCACGGATGGTGGAATCCTCGCTGAAGGAGGTAGACAAAGGCGTAATCGAGGCAGCAATCAGCATGGGCGCCGGCAGCGGCACAATCATCCGTAAGGTACTGCTGGGCGAAGCAAGGACATCCTTGCTCATAGGCGTAACCATCGCCATCGGCACAATTTTCGGCTATTCCGCCATGGCGGGCGTAATCGGAGGCGGAGGCCTGGGAGACATCGCAATACGCTACGGATATCACCGGTATGAGACAGACATCATGCTCATCACCATCGTCGTACTGGTAGTGCTGGTACAGGCACTGCAGGCGCTGGGTATGGCGCTGGCCAAGAGTCTGGACAGGAGAAGGGCTTAAGGAGGACGTAAAGAAGCCATACAATTTATGGAGGAAAGATAGCAATATCATTTGCAGGACAGACAGTTTACCGTACCCGGGGCTGCCTGTCCTGTTTTGCTGCTGAATGGCGTCCCTGCATGAGAAGCGAGAACAATTTTTTGGGGGCAAAAGCCTATCCCAGACGGATAAAAGACTATCCTTTTGGCTAGTTCCATTTATCTGGTATGTTTGATAAAATTCTTATATTAGGGAAATTTTGATGCATATAAACAGCCGGAGGAGGCTTATGGAAAACAGACGGGAAGAGAATGAGCAGGATGTGTATATCTATCCGATGCAGGCGAAAAGAAAATTGCGGCTGGCGAAAAAGAATTTGCGGACGGTGTATATCTATGGCGTTACGGGTATCGGAAAGACTGCGCTTTTATCGCATTTTCTGGAAAACAGGGACAGCCTGTGGCTGGATGCGGCGAAGGTGACGGAGGAGGAGCTTTTGCTTGCACTGCAGAAAGAACAAATGGCTGTGGTGGTGGACAATATACAGTTTGCAGAGCCGGAGGAGATCCGGAACGGCATTTTGGCGCTTACCGCGAAAACGGATATATGGCTGCTGATTGCGGGAAGATGTCCATGCCCGCCTTGGCTTGCAGGCGCAGCAATGAAGCATGTGCCGTTTCTGCTTATTGAGGAAGAGGAACTGCGGCTCTCGGAAAAAGAAATGCAGGAGTATTTAGAAGCCAGCCAGGTGGAGCTTGGCGGCGATATGGTCAGAACGCTTTGCCAGCAGGTCAATGGTCATCCTCTGGCATTGAAGATTGCCGTTCAGATGATGAAACAGCGGGAAAGGGGCCCGGATACAAAGCAATACGTATACGACGAGGAAATATTCAGAAAAGGAAGAGAGATGTTCTGGGATTATGTGGAGACGGTCGTATACGATCAGTGGGAACCTGGGTTTGCCGAATTTTTCCAGCAGCTGTCTATCGTGGACAGCTTTGATGTCCAGATGGCGGAAGCGATCACCGGAAGGAGAAATGTGGAAGCCATTCTGAAGCGGGCGAAGGAGACCGGTAATTTCCTGCGGGAAGAAAACGGAGAATACACCATGATCAGCTTTATGCTGCAGGGAATGAGAAGAAGGATGGCAGTACGCCTGAGCAGCGAACAGAAGAATGAGCTTTATTACAACGCAGGCTGCTGCTACGCACAAAAAGGGGAAATATTGGATGCCCTCAGGATGTTCGAGGCGTGCGGCAACGAGCGGCGGATCAGCAATATCCTCGTGGAAAATGCGCGGATCAATCCTGGAACGGGCCATTTGTATGAACTGCGCGGCTATTATCAGGCGCTGCCCCATGAGGTGATTAAAAGCAGTATCGAACTGACCGCGGGGATGAGTATGCTGCAGTCGATATTGCTGAATGTGGAGGAAAGCGAGTACTGGTACAATGTGCTGAAGGAGAGGGAAAGCAGCTCTTCTGGCCGGGAAAAGCTGGAGGCAAGGAGCTGGCTGGCCTATCTGGCCATCGCCCTGCCGCACAGGGGAATCGACGGGCTGGCCGACCTGCTGAAAAACGCGGGAACACTGCTGAAAAACCGGAAGATCATCCTGCCGGAATTTTCAGTGACGAGCAATGCGCCATCCATGATGAACGGAGGAAAAGACTTCTGTGAGTGGAGCAAAAGGGATAAAGAGCTGGCGGCAAGCATTGGGAAGGTTGTGTCCTTTGTCCTTGGCAGATATGGAGCCGGGCTTGTGGAGCTGGCTTTGGCGGAAAGCTTTCTGGAAAAAGGCGAGGATTTCTATGAGGTGATCCGGCTGGCCTCCAAGGGGCAGATGATCGCAAAGAGCAGCGGAAAGACGGAGCAATGCTTTGTGGCAGTGGGGCTCCTTTCTACGGTGCATTTGCTGAGCGGGCACGCGGCGGATGCGGATTTTCTGCTGACCTCGTTTCGGGAGGAAGCGGTGCGGGAAAAGGCGGATAAGCTTCTGCCGAATATTGAGAACCTGATCTGCCGGATACAGCTGTACAGGGGAAACCGGGAGGAAATAGAAAGCTGGATGAAAACAGGGCCGGAGGAGAACGGAGAGTTCTGCACGTTTGACCTGTACCGTTATCTGACAAAGGTCCGCATCTATCTGCTGCAGGAGAAATATGCGCTTGCGTGGGCACTGATCCACAAGCTGCTGTATTACGCGCAGGTCATGCACCGCACCTGGATTGATATGGAGTGCAGGCTGCTGCTTGCCATATGTCAGTACCGGATGGGGAAGGAGGAGTGGAGGGAGAGCTTCCAGGAGGCCTACAGCCGAATCGAGGAGTACCATTTTGTACGGCTGATCTCACGGGAGGCAGGGGCTGTCCTGCCGCTTTTAAAGGGAGCGGAATGGGACGTAAAGGACGAAGGCTTTTTCCGGCAGGTATTGAAGGAGACAAAGGAAATGGCGGGACACTATCCGGCGTATCTGAAGCAGCAGGAGGAGGGCCAGGATCGGTTTTCGGAGAACGCGATACGGATTTTGCAGCTGCAGGCAAAGGGGTTTTCCCATGAACAGATCGCGGAAGAGCTGGGGATCACCCTGGCCACCGTGAAATATCACTGCAAGCAGACCTATCAAAAGCTGGGCGTGAAGGGAAAAGCGGCGGCAGTCGCCGAAGCGGGAAGACGCGGACTGATATAAAAAAATTAGGGGAAAGGGAAGGCGGAAAAATGAATGAACAAAATAAACGGATAGGATATACACAGGTAGTCTGGGAAATCACAAAGCTGCTCCAGGAGGCGGAGTCTCTGGAGGATGCGCTGCGGGCCAGTTTAGGAGAGGTAGTAAAGGCGGTCGGCGCAGAGGCCGGGACGATCTGGTTTTACAATGCGTCAGGCGATCAGCGGATATATCCCTCCTTTTGGATTGGCGGAGCGGATCTGACGGGGATGAGCCTGGCTCCCGGCGAGGGGATTGCAGGCACAGTGGTAAAGGAGGGCAAGCCTACCGTAGTCAAGGATTGCCAGAAGGATGAACGGTGGGCAGGGCGCTTTGACGAAGCGACGGGATTTGTAACCAAAAGTATGGTCTGCGTTCCCCTGGTCAACAAATACGAGGTGATTGGATGCATCCAGATCATCAATAAAAAGGACGGCTCCCTGTACAACGATGAGGACATCAGTCTGTGTGAAAATCTGGCGATGCTGACAGCGATTGCCGTAGATGGACGGGGACTGAACCTGGGCTTTGCGGAGAGCAGAAAATCCATTATTTCGTTGCGGGATGTTAAGAAAACCTTCGGAACCGGCGAATCCCAGATACAGGTGCTAAAGGGAGTGAACCTGGATATCCG
>JAHZHG010000159.1:0-767 GCA_019420425.1 Clostridiales bacterium | reverse complement strand
CAGCTTTCTTCAGGAACCTTCCTTTTTGACGGAAAGGATTATTCCCGTGCGGATGAAAAAACGCTGACCGAATACCGCAGGCACTGCGTGGGATTTATTTTCCAGGCGTACAACCTGATGCCGACGCTGACGGCGGAGGAAAATCTGGAGTTCATCGGCGAGCTGTGCGACGATTCCATGGATGCAGCCGAGGCGTTGGAGAGAGTGGGGCTGGCGCAGCGCAGAGAGAATTATCCGGCACAGATGTCCGGCGGACAGCAGCAGCGCGTATCCATTGCCAGGGCGCTGGTGAAAAAGCCGAGGATTATTCTGGCGGACGAGCCGACGGCGGCCCTGGATTATGAAACGAGTATTGAGGTACTGACCGTCCTTGAGGAAGTGATAAAATCCGGAACCACACTTCTGATGGTTACGCACAATGAGGAAATCGCAAAAATGGCTAACCGTGTGATTCGCATGAAGGGCGGAGTTGTTGCCGAGGTGATTATGAACCGGCATCCCGCCAGTGCAAAGGAGCTGGTATGGTAATGAAAAAAACACGCAGAAAACATTTGCTGAGAACCATCAGAAAAAATGGGATTTCCTTTTTTGCGGTTGCCGTTATCGCCGCAATCAGCATTGCGATTTTTCTGGGCTTTCAGTCTACGGCAGACGCCATTTTAACGCAGGCGAATCGTTACTTTGTGAGCCACCGGCTGGAGCACCTGGAAGTCTCCTGCGGAAACGGTATTACCCCGGAGGACATAGAGGCCATCGCCGGATGGGAC